>JAPLTR010000881.1 GCA_026398065.1 Verrucomicrobiota bacterium
GCGCGAAAGCTCCGACGCTGGTGAAGGCGGCGGTGAGGTCGGCGCCGCCGCCCCAGTCGTTGTTTTCGCCGATCTTGGCGGAGCCGGCGAAGAGGGTGAGCTGCGGATCGGCGACGGTGCCGCCAACGCCGAAGGCGGCGAGACCGGGGCCGACGACGCGGATCAGGACGCGGGTGGGCGTCGTGCCGCCGAGGACGAAACCGGCGGTGAGGCCGGTGCCGAGCTCCTTGCGGACCGAGACGTTGAGGAGACGCGGGGTGGTCGCGGCGAAGCTGGCGGCGGGCGTGGCGTCGTAAACCTCGGCGATGACCTTGCCGGTGGCGGGACCGACGCCGGAGACAGCGACGGAGTTGTCGCGGCTGAGGATATTGGCGGAGACGGCGGCGTCCTTGGAGGTCGGGCCGGTGTAGGCGAAGGCTCCGACGCCGGCGAGGGCCGTGGTGAGCGAGGCGGACCCGCCCCAATCGTCGTTGCCGCCCGTGCTGAGGGTGCCTGCGAAGGTCTCGAGCTTGGGGTCGGCGAGGGTGCCGGGGACGCCGAGGGCGCCGAGCGACGGGCCGGCGGCGCGGATCACGAGCGGCTTAACACCGGAGGTGTTGGCACCGCCGACGACGTAGCCGAGGGTGAAGCTGTCGCCGGCGGCGGCGATCTCGGTGAGGACGGAGAGGTTGATGAGGCGGCCGGCCCGGTCGGCGGTGACGATCGAGAGCGCGACGACGGAGCTGGTGAGGTTGCCCACCGAGTTGGAGACGACGACCGAGTAGTTGCCCGCACTGGCGGCGGTGACGGACGCGATGGTGTAGGTGGCGGCGGTGGCACCGGCGATGGCGGCGTTGTCCTTGCGCCACTGATACGTGTTGCCGGTGCCGGTGGCGGTGACAGAGAGGGTGGCGCTGCGGCCGACGACGGCGGCGGTGGCGACGGGCTGGGCGGAGATGGCCGGGGCGGTGGGCGTGGCCGGGACCAGCGATTCGTCGAGGACCATGAGCAGAGGCAGGCTGGTCTTGGTCGAGATGGTCTGCGCCTGGTCGATGCCGGCGATGATGTATTTGCCATTCCCATACGCGAGGTCGGAGTGGAAATACAGGCGGCTCTGACCGGGCGGGGGCGTGGGCGCCTCATTGTAGTACCCGATCGGCGTCCAGGCGACGCCGTCGGCGGAACCCAGGTAGCCGGATTTGAGGGTGGTCAGATTGATGGCGGTGGCGAGGAAGCGGCCGTTGGCGAAACGGGGCACGCCGCCGGGGGCGAGCCAGCCCGTCGGGACCGTCGGAGTGAACTTGGTGAAGGTCACGCCGTCGGCGCTGCGATAGCGGTCGCTGCCGAGGTTCAGGAGGTGGGTGCCAGGCTGGAGTAGGTCTGTCCGCCGAAGCCGTTGATCGTGGAGAGGAAGCGGCCGGCGCCGAAGGCGACGTCGTTGTGCGAGTAGAGCCCGCCGCCGCTGACCACGGGGCGGGGCGTCCAGGTGACCAGATCGCCCGAGGCGTACTGGTCGCCGTCGGAGCCGGCGGCCACCGTGAGGGTCGGGCTGGCGTCGAATTCCTCGAAGCGGTGGCGGCCTTCGGCGACCTTGGCCTGGGTCCAGGTGAGCCCGTCGGCACTGGTGTACACCCAGGCGCTGCCGCCGCTCGGGAGCGAATGCTCGGCGAAGAAGAGGAACTTCCCGTTGAGGAAGTGGACCTTTGAGTTCGTGAACGACTTCATCCCGCCGCCGATCGCCTGGCTGCGCGCGGTCCACGTGGTGCCGTCGGGGCTGGTGGCCCAGCGGATCACGTCCTCGCCGAGCGAATTGCCGACGACCACGAACAGGCCGGCGCCGAACGCGATCCCGGACAGGCCGGACACCTGCGGATCGAAGAGGCCCTTGCCGGCGTTGCCGAGGACGGGGTCGAGGCCGGAGTTGATGACGGTGAAGTTGGGGACCTGGGCGAACGCGGTGGCCGCGGTGAGGACGAGGGGCACGGCTGCGAGCCGGAGGGTGGAGAGCAAGCTCATGGCGCGGGCAGTCTAGTCGCAGGGCGCGAAAGACAGAATACGCACACGTGCGTAGGTCGAACCGGTGCGCGCGGCCTAACCGGCGAGCCAGTGGGCGAGGTCGGAGTCGTCGAGGACGTTGGCGCCGAGCTGGTATTCGGGGGCGAGGAGGCTCGCGTAGCTGGGCTCGAGGAAGCGCTTGCAGTGGAGGATCACCCGGGCGCGCTGGCCGGGGGCGCGCACGAGGCGGCCGAGGGCCTGGTTGACGCGGGTGATGCCCGGGATCTGGTACACGCGGCGGAAGGCCTGCTCGCGCGTGAGGCCGGCGCGGGTGGCCTCGTCGAGGCGGGCGCGCTGCACGGCGTTGACCTCGGGGAGGGCGGGGCCGACGACCATCGCGTGCGAGATGCGGCCGCCGAGGGCGTCGATGCTCTCGGCGAAACTGGAGCCGAGCACGAGGAACAGCGCGTCGGCGAAGGCGAGAGACTCGTCCACCCAGGCGGACTGCGCGGCGAGATCGCGGAGCTTGGGCTGGAGGGCGACGCGGAGGGGAGTCGTGTCGCCGAGGATACGGCTGATGGATTCGGCGTAGGCGTAGCTGGGGAAGAAGATGGCGACGGCGGGAGAGAATGACGAATGACCAAGGTCCAATGACGAATGGCGGGCGGAGGACGAGGCGTGGAGGGCGGCGATGGTGGCGGCGGTGGTGGCGTAGTGGCGCGCACGGTGCTGAAGCGTGGTGTCGACCCGGGCGTCGACGGCGAGGTCGTAGGCGGCGTCGCGCCAGGGGGTCGTGGCGCGGAGGTGGGTTGGGGCGTGGGAGCTGAGGCCGATGGCGGTGGTGAAGGCGTCGGTGGGGGTGACGGTGGCGCTGGCGAAGACGGCGCCGCCGAAGCTGCGGAGGGTCTCACCGATGGTATCAGCTGCGTCGATACAAGTGAAGTGGAGCTCGGCGGGGCGAGGGGTCCAGAGGAGTTTTTTCAGCGCGGGGTTGGCGAGCCACTCGGCGAGCTGGGGCACCGACCAGACGATCTCGGAGAGGTGGGGGCCGAGGGCGGAGGGATCGGGCGGGGTGACGGCGAGCTGGTCGACGATCTTGCCGAGGGTGTCGATGGCGTCGGCCTCGAGGGCGGGGTCGAGGACCTCGACGGGCTGGAGGGCGGAGAGGAGGAAGGTCCAGCTCTCCCAGGCATTGACGAGGGCGGCGGGCGAGCGGAGGTGGTCCAGCTCGGCCAGGACGGCGCGGGCGTCGTCGGCGCGGGCGAGGTGCGAGTGGGCGTCGGCGACGCGCGCGGGGAGGTTGTGGGCTTCGTCGAGGAGGAGGAGGGTGCGGGCGGGATCGAAGCCGGGCTGGTTGAAGAAGAGCGTGCGGTTGGCGGGGGCGAAGACGTAGTTGTAGTCGCCGATCCAGACGTCGTTGAACGCGAGGGCGGCGCGGGTGATCTCGTACGGGCAGAGGCGCGCCTCGCGGCCCGCGGCGCGGAGGGTGTCGAGGTCGCGCGGTTGTTTTTCGTCGAGGTAGAAGCGCGCGAGGCCGCTGGTGGACCAGCGGGCGGCGAGGTTGTCGAGGTAGGCGCAGTTTTCGCGGACGCAGTGGAAGGTCGTGTTGACGCAGTGCTCGGATTTGTTGCGGACGTGCCAGGTCGCGACGGCGGGGGCAGGGCGAGCTGACGGCGAGGAGTCGGCGTCGGGCACGCCGGACGTCATGTGCGTGAGCGTGCGGACGACCTGGAGCTGGCCGGTGGACTTGCTCGTGAGGTAGAGGGCGCGGTCGAAGTGGCCGGAGCGGAGCTGGCCGAGGGCGAATTCGAGGAGGACGCCGGTCTTGCCGAAGCCGGTGGGGGCCTCGAACAGGACGAGGGGGTGGCGTTCGAAGGTCGCGGTGAGGTCGCGCTGCGTCGTCTCCTGGCCGGGACGGGGTGTCTCGAACGGCGGGCGGAAGCGCAGGCCGCGCAGGCGCTCGCGGGCGCGGAGGCGGAGATCGAGAAACTCGGCGACGCGCTCGAGCTGGCCGCGGAAAAGGGCGTCGTCGGCGGAGGTGAGGGCGATCGTCTGGGCGAGGCCGCTGGAGGCCTCGACGAAGACGAGCTGCGAGCCGAGGGAGGTGGCGGAGGCGTCGGGGCGGAAACGCCACAGCGCGGCGTAGGTGGCGAGCTGGACGAAGTAGTCGGGGTGGTCGCGGCGGAGTTCGGATTCGTCGGCGGGGAGCGGGCGGGTGACGGTCTTGATCTCGCGGAGGACGATCAGGGTGCGGGCCGGGGCGTCGTCGCGGGTGGGGACGGTGGAGCGGACGAGCTGGTCGATGCGGCCCGTGAGGTGGAGGGTCCAGCCGCGATGGACGATGGCGCCCGTGATGGGGATTTCGAACTCGGCGGCGGCGGCGTGGGCGGCGACGGCCTGGGCCCGGAGCTCGTTGTGCCAGTGGGTGCCGAGCTGGGCGCGCCAGAGGCCAGCATTGCCGCCGCCGCCGGCGTCATGGGGGCCGAGGGTGAAGGCGGCAAACTCGCCGACGCTCAGGCGGATGGTGCGGGCGTCGAGGGATAGGGGCTTGGTGGGGGGGGGGTGTGGTGGGGCGGGGGTGGCCGCGGTGGGCGCGGTTGGCCGTGTCGGCGATGTTGCATCTCATGGCGACGATCGGGACCATACCGGCGATTTTCATCCAGCCGGGCGTGGCGCTGAGATCCTGCGTGCTCAACTGCTCGATGCCGGCGGCGACAAAGGTGGCGGCGGCGGTGCGCGGCGCGAGCCCGATGGCGGTGCCGAGCG
>JAPLTR010000375.1 GCA_026398065.1 Verrucomicrobiota bacterium
ATCGGTCAGCAGCCACGTTTGGTAGAACCACGCGTTGAATTTGCTCTCGATGCTGATCTCCGCTTTCAGCGGCAACGCGGCGCTGTCCGTGAACGTCTGCCCGCTGGAGCGGTCGATCAGCCGCCGCGTCGTCTGGCGCAGAACCTCGTCCGCCACCCGCCGCACAAGCGCGGCATCGTCCGCCGGCGGGGCGGCGACAAGGGTCGTGGCGACGGCGGCAAACAGGAGGGACTTTTGAAAAAAGGAACGTGGCATCGGGTGATGGAGGGTGGCTGGCTTCAAGGCGAAGAGCGAGGCGGGGCATCGGCCGTTGGCCGGTCGAGCCGGGCTCCGAGTTCGAGCAGGCGGGTGCGGAGGCGTGGATAGTCCACCGCCTGCACGCTCGTGCCGCCGGAGATCGCGAGGGCGGCGGCGGCACCGGCGGCCTCGCCAAGAATCATCCAGACCGGCTCCATGCGGATCGACGTCATGGCGATGTGACTCGCCGAGCAGCACACGGGCACGATCAGATTGCGGCACTCGCGCTCCCGCGGCACGATGGCGCGATACGGTATCCGATAGATTCCCCGATGCACCTCATCCAGGTAGAGCATCGAAAAATCTCCACCTTGCAGCGCCACCTTGCCGTCGAGTGGAAAGGTCGCGTAGGGCCAGTCATCCACTCCATAGGAGGCGAGTCCGACCGAGTCGGGCGGCTCGGTCGCGCCCTCCAGATCCCGCTGCGTGACCACGTAGGCCGACACCATCCGCCGCGCTTCCCGCACATACAACTGGTGCGGCCAGCCGCCGGTGTCGTCAAACATCCCCGGAGTGAACCCCACTTTGGCCGCCCGCTGCTTGAGGTTGTCAGGCACCGCCGGCTCCGTGCGCAGGAAATGGGTCATGCCCCGCATGAAGTCCTGATGAAATTTCCAGATGCGCGCGCGGGTGGACCAATCGCCGTCCGGATACTCCGCGTTGCACCCGTACACTGTGGGCGACACCAGACTGCGGCTCAGATTCCCCGCCGCCAGCGAGTGCACGCTGGCGGTTTGCCTTTCGTAAATTCCCAGCTTCCGCATGTGCCGGCCCGACACGTCGATCTTCTGGCGAAACGCGCGGCGATAAAGTTCGAACGTGCGGGGATCATAGTCTTCCGGGGGATTGATCGGAATCTGGTTCGGATCGGTGGTAAAGCGCCAGCGAAACCCATAGCCCATCGTCAGCTTGTCGGCGCTCCCGACCGGACCCATCGTCCGGTCCTGTAGAAAAGGCAGCAACCCGCTGCGGGGTTCGCCGGGCGTGACGTAGGGATCGATGGCGTAAACGCCCATGTTCGGCCGGACTCCGGCCAGCGATTCGCCATACTGGTCCGCGGCTTCACGGCCAAAGGTATAGGCCACCCCGCTCTTTGCCATCAAATCTCCTTCATAGGAACAGTCGATGAACACCCGCGCTACAACGGTCGCGGCACCCAGGTTCCTCGCTTGCGGCGCCGGGCAGCCAAAACGATCCGGCGGTGCGTGGTCCAACGTGATTGCGCGCATCGCGTTCCCATCGCGCGACACGGCCGCGAGGCGATGCTCGTAGAGCACCTCGATCGCGTGAGTTTTCACGAGGTCGGCAAACATCCGGCGATATTGCGGATCGCTCAGACCATCGTTGAGGAGGGTTCGCGCCATGCCGCCGACCGCCTCGGGACGGCCCCAATCGATGTGCATCAGACCACCGCCGGTCATGCCGCCCAGCCACCGACTCGGCTCGATCACCACGACCCGGCACTGCGCCCGGGTCGCGGTGACGGCGGCCACGATGCCGCTCGCCGTCCCGCCATAGATGCAGACATCCGCGGTGATCGTCCGCGGTTCGGCCGAGCGGATCGTCAGCGCGGACCGCGCCAGCGCAACTCCGCCGGCCAACACAAAGGTTCGGCGACTGAGGAGAACTCGTGGCATGGCGGGGGAAATCCGGGGGAGTAGTTGGGGATCAAAAGGGGGGGGGACTCAGAATGAGCCCTTGATCCCGAAGAGCGCCTGGGGTCCGTAGTTCACGGTGCTCGAGATGCGCGCATACGTCGGCGTGGTGGGGGCGTAGATTTCGTTGCGCCAGGAGATATCGAGCAGATTGCGGACATTGGCAAAAAGGG
>JAPLTR010000584.1 GCA_026398065.1 Verrucomicrobiota bacterium
TGCTCGACTGAGCGGATATCTGCCCACCAACTGTTTCATCGCGGAAGTCTCCGCGACCACTCCGGCGCGACTCGCCGCGGCGGAACCGCTGGACCACCTCGGCCACGCTGCGGCCGCCGCCGACCGCGACCACGCCGGAGGTGGGAAACGTCGAGGCGACGAACGGGGCGCCGAAGTGCCCCACGGTCTGGCGCGCGGCCTCGCCGCCGGCGTGCTTGGCGGTGCGGATGACCGCGGCGGACTTCAGGCCGAAGCGGCTGCAGAGCTGGTGCTCGAGCTGGTCGTTGCGCGAGCGGTACTCCTCCACGGTGATGCGCACGATGCCGCGCTCCAGGGCGACCGCGAGGAGGCGCGAGATCTTCGTCTGCGAGACGCGGACGAGGTTGGCGACCTCGGTCTGCCCGAGGCCGTCCACGTAGTAGAGCGTGGCGGCCATGCGGAGGATCTCTTCAGGATAGGCTTCTTTTTTGGGCATGGGTCGCGGGGGGAGGGAGCGGAAAAGTCGGCGGCGGCGAGAAGACGGCGGAGAGGATTGTGACGTTTCCGTTAAATTGTCAGTAGATTATTTATGCGCATAAAGGATTTACTCGATTGTTGAATATAGCGTGCTCACAGATGCCGTTCGATCATGAGCCACCCCATCCCCGTCCGCACCCTGGCCTTCGCCGTGCTCGCTTCCTGGGCCGGCGCCCAGACCGCCGCCCCGGCCTCGCCGGCCGCCGAGGCCCCCGAGGAATTCATCAAGCTGGAGGCGTTCACTGTCACCGGCTCGAACATCCGCCGCATCGACGCCGAGACGGCGCTGCCCGTCACGGTGATCGAGGCGCAGGACGTCGCCCTCCGCGGCGGCTCCACCATGGCCGACCTGTTCGAGACCATCACGATCGCCGAGGCGAGCGGGCTCAACGAGTCCAACACCGGCCCGCAGGGCGCGCGCGGCGACGTCAACTCGATCGACCTGCGCGGCCTCGGCTCCGGCAGCACGCTGACGCTGCTGAACGGCCGGCGCTTCGCCCCGCACCCGATCTCGATGGCGGAAAACGGCGTGCCGTCGCTCGCCGCCAACGCCAACGCCATCCCTACCGCGCTCATCGGGCGCGTGGAGATCCTGCGCGACGGCGCCTCGGCCATCTACGGGGCCGACGCCGCCGCGGGCGTGATCAACAACATCACCTCGACCACCTACAACGGCCGGAATGTCGCGGCGAAGATGCTGATGACCCAGCATGGCGGGGCGAACGAGTACCGGTTCACCGCGTCCGAGGGCTTCAAGCTCGGCAAGACGCACCTTTCCGCCGCGGTCGACTTCTTCCACCGCGACGCGCTGTCGGCCTCGGACCGCTTCTGGGCCAGCCAAATGGACCTGCGCCTCGCCCGCGAGCTGCCCGCGCCGTGGAACGGCGTGCCGGTCACCGATCCGGTCACGGGCGCCGTGCAGGCGCGGGACAACGACTTTGCGAACACCAACGCCGTGAACCAGTACGGCCAGTGGGTGCGCGGGACGATCCAGCCCGACTACCTGACTTTCGTGGGGAGCCGCCCGACGGGCAACGTCGGTATCTCCACGAGCACCACACCGCCCGCCGGGACGGCGACCATGTCGACGGCGGGCGTTTTCTTCTTCTGGCCCGACCCCGCGGGCACGCTGAGCTGGAAGCAGACCGCGCCGTCCAAGAACATCGACAACCCGGAGAACGCCACGTATTCGAACTGGGCGAAGTGGCGGATCCTCGTTCCACGGACGGACCGCTTCAACTTCTCGACGTTCGTGGACCATCCGCTCAACGAGCGGGTTTCACTCTTCGGCGACTTCATGTTCTACAAGGCGCGCAGCTTCAGCGGCCGCGAACCGATCAATTTCGACAACGTGGACGAGCCGGGCATCTACGTGCCGGCGTCGAACCCCTACAATCCCTTCGGCACGCGGTTCTACAGCCCGACGGGCGCGCCCAACGCCGACGGCACGCCGCGGCTCACCGGCACGCCGGCGGACGTCTCGATCGCTGGGAGGGCGCCGTCATGTATTCCGGCGCGCAGACGCACGAGTATGAGCACAACTACATGCGCGAATCGCTGCTCCGCCGCGCGCTGAACCGCACCGACGCCACGGCGCTCAACCCGTTCGGCTACACCTTCAAGATCGTCAACAACCTCATCGTCGCCGACAAGCCCTTCGTGAATCCGGCCTCCGTGTGGGACCCGCTCTACGCCGACGACGAGCGCTACGGGCGCACGAAGCTGTTCGTCTGGGATGCCAAGACCAACGGCGAGCTCTGGCAGCTCTTCAATGGCGGCAAGATCGGTGTCGCGAGCGGGGCCGAGCTGCGCTGGGAAAGCTACGACGACAAGCGTCCGCTCTACTCGGGCATGAACCCGAACGGCTCCGGCAAGGACTTCCCCTATCTGCGGGACGGCGACAACGACATCCTTGCCCTCAGTCCCAATGTCTCGATCGCCGCGGCGCAGACGGTCTATGCGTTTTACTCCGAGGTGGCGCTGCCGTTTGTCACCACCGCCAACGGCAAGCCGCGCGTCGATGGCCTCGAGCTCACGCTCGCGGCCCGCTTCGAGGATATTTCGATCCACGGCCAGACGACGAAGCCGAAGGCGAGCCTCGTCTGGAAACCCGCCCCGTGGCTCAAGCTGCGCGGCTCGTTCAACGAGTCCTTCCGCGCCCCGAACCTCGTGCAGACCAGCGTGACGTCGCTCCAGCGCAGCGTGGCTGCGACCGATGCCTATCGCTCCGAGGTCACCGCGCTGGCCACGGACGGCAACGTCAACCGCCTCGTGTTCCGCCAGGGCAACCAGGAGCTGAAGCCCGAGACCGCCCAGAGCTGGGTGGCGGGATTTGCGGTCGAGGTGCCGAAGATCAAGGGGCTCGCGCTGACCTTCGACTACTGGCGGCTCAATCAGAACGCCGTAATCGATAACATCGGTGCACCCGGCACCCTCTCCCGCGACGAGCTCTATCTCGATCTCGCGGTGCAAAAGGCGCTCGCCGCCGGGACGCCGATCAACCAGATCGACCTCGGCTCCGGCACGGCCAACTACCAGGGCTACCGCACGGTCACGCGTAAACCGGTCACCGCCGTGGACCGCGCCGCCTACGATGCGTTCAACGCCCGCCAGCCCACCAACGCGACGAAGCGCGCCCCGGTCGGCGAGTTCGTCAGCCTGGTCGACAACTACGTGAACCTCGGCGGCCGCGACCTCGAGGGCTACGAGCTCGGATTCCAATATCGCCTGCCGAAAACCAAGCTCGGGCAGTTCACCGTCCGGGGCGAGTCGACGCACTACCTGCGCCGCGAGGACAAGGCGGAGGAGGACGGCCCGGTGCTGAACACGCTGGGCAAGAACGGCCGCGCCGACTGGCGGGCCAACGCCTCGGTCTCCTGGCGCAACGGGGCCTGGAGCAGCGGCTGGTTCACAACCTACTACGGCTCGTTCGTCGACACGTCCGCCGCCACGACCGAGGTCATCTACAAGGCCCTCGGCCGCCCGCGCTACATTTCGGAGTACTACGACAACGGCGTGATCCGCTACGTGCTGCGCGTCGAGCCGGTGGTCATGCACAACACCTATCTCGCGTACCGCTTCAGCCGCAGCGCCCACCCGTGGCTCCGCGGCGTGACGGTGCGCGGCGGGGTGAACAACGTGTTCGACACGGAGCCCTCCATCTCCGACGAGACGCAGGGCACCGGCTACCTGGGCGGGGTCGCGAATGTCCGGGGCCGGCAGTTCACCCTGGATATATCCCGCCAGTTCTGAGGCCTCACGGGGGCCGCCACTGCGGCGGCCAGGGCGGC
>JAPLTR010000451.1 GCA_026398065.1 Verrucomicrobiota bacterium
TATTCGGGGGCGTCGGACACGCGGGGAATTTGGAGGATATTTCGGCCACCTGCCAACCCTGGGGTGTGCCATATTGTATAAGGCCGCCGGTGGGTTCGTCCGGTGCAGCGGCGGTCGTAACGCGACTGTTACCGCGGCGACAACTGTCCGACACACGGCTCCGGTAGGGTGGGAGAGTCCGTTTCTTCAATCGACCTCTCACCACACCATGACCTTGGCTCACCTTGGGTGCCCTTCGCGCTCACGTTTCCCTTCGCTTTATTGCGCGCTCGCCACGACGGCGGCGCTCCTCGCCACGACGGCGGCCTGGGCGCAAAAGGCCCCGCAGACCGCGGACACGCCGAAGGACGGGCCGGCAAAAAAGGACTTGGTCGCTCTCCAAAATTTCGTCGTCACCGGTTCGAACATCAAACGCCTCGACATGGAGAAGGTCGTGCCGGTGACCGTGCTGGGGGCGGACGCGATCGAGGCGCGCAATGCCTTTACGCCGGTCGACCTGCTCACCGCGCTGCCGCAGATCACGAGCCTCCCGGAAAATGAAACCCGCACCGGCTCGTCCGGTGCGCGCGGCGACAACGCCAACATCAATTTCCGAAATCTCGGCGCCACCGGCACCCTCATCCTCATCAACGGCCGCCGCATGGCGGTGAATCCGATGACGGCCGGTCTTTCGCAGGCCGTAAATGTCAACCAGCTCCCCACGCAGGGCGTGGACCACGTCGAGGTGCTCCGTGACGGCGCCTCGGCGATCTACGGCTCCGATGCGGTGGGCGGCGTGGTGAATTACGTGATGAAGCGCGATTTCACCGGTTCGGAAGTGGACGTGCGTTACGGTGTGCCGGAGGGCAAAGGCGGCCAGTATATCCAGACCTCGGTCACCTTCGGGATGCCCTTTGCCGGCGGTCGCGGCCGGATTCTCGGCACCTTCGAATACCTCTATCGCGAGGCGATCTATCTGCGCGACCGGAGCTTTGGGGCCGTGTCGAACACCACGGCGGTGGCGCCCGCACCCTTCAACGCGCTCGGCGGCGCCTTCGATGCCCGTTCGGCGCGCGGCCGGTATGCGACGTTCCTCGTCGGCACGGCGACGGCCAACAATTACTTCCGCCCTGTCAACGGCACCTCGGCGCTCACGACGGTCGCGCCGACGCGCCAGGCCAACCCGGAGTTTTACCTCGATCTCAACGAATTCTCGATGGGCCAGCCGCGGGCCAAGCGCTTCAACTCATTCGCTTCGGTCGAGTATGATCTCACCGATCGCGTCACCGCCTTCGCGGATGTGTCCTACTACAAATCGTACTCGACCATGGTGCGCCAGCCGCTCGCGCTGAACGCCCCGACCACCGACCAGCTCGCGGTCCTGTCGGTCGACAATCCCTACAATCCTTACGGTTCGCGCTTTTACAATGCCACGGGCGCACCGAATGCCGACGGCACCGCACGGCTCACCGGCGCCCCGCGCACGGTGAGTCTCGTTTCGCTGACCTTCCCGGACCTCCCCGTCGAGGAGATCAAGACCCGGGGCGACGTCGTCCGCCTCACCGCCGGCCTCAAGGGCAAGGTCGCCGGCGAGTGGACCTGGGAGTCCGCCGGTTTCTACAATCGCGTGAAGGGTTCCGACGACGCCAAGAACGATGTGCGCGAAAGCCTGCTCCAGCAGGCGCTCCAGCGCACGGATGCCTCGGCGTACAATCCCTTCGGGTACACGTTCAAGGTGCAGGGCGGCGCCGTCGTGGCCGACCAGCCGTACAACAACCCCGAGGCCGTGGTCTCGTCGTTCTCCCGCGTCTTCTCCCGCAACGCCCAGAGCTACATCGCCAGCGGCGACGTACGGGCGACCGGACCGGTCTTCCGGCTCTGGGCCGGCGACGTCCGCGCGGCGGTCGGCGGCGAGTACCGTCGCGAGGATCTGAAGGACCTCCGTCCTCCGTTCAGCGGTGAGAACCCCGCCAGCTCCGGCCTCGATCCGTTGAACAACGATTTCATCCTCCATCCGCCGCGCCCCGATGTGACCGGCCACCGCACGGTCACGAGCTTTTACGCCGAGACGGTCATCCCGCTCGTGTCGCCGCAGAACCGCATCCCGCTGTTCAACACGTTTGAGGTCACAGCCTCGGTCCGCCACGAGCACTACGACGATTTCGGCGACACCACGAAGCCGAAGTTCGGCGTGAACTGGCGGCCGGTGTCCGCCGTGATGCTGCGCGGCTCGTACAACGAGGGTTTCATGGCGCCGAGCCTCGCCGCGCTCTACACGGGCCCGCGGTGGAGCTTCAGCGCGGGCGCGGGCGTCGCCGTCCGCTCCCGCAATCCGGTCAGCTACGTGGGGC
>JAPLTR010000924.1 GCA_026398065.1 Verrucomicrobiota bacterium
TCAAACTCACGGATCGTTTTTCGCTGCGCTCCGTCTTCACCACGCAGCGCTCGATCAACACCGTCTGGAAAATCTTCGTCGCCGGCGCCAACGGCCGCGACGACGACAGCTACCTCGATTTCTCCGGCAAGCCCTCCGACAACAATCCCGACTTCATCCTCAACACCACGCTCACCTACCGCACGCCCAAGTTCTTCGCCAACCTCTCGTGGAAGCACATGGGCGAGCGCGCCGGCAATGTCGCCAACGTGATCGTCCTCCCGCGCTTCAACCAGTTCGACCTGGGGATGGGCTGGACCTTTTCGAAACGCTTCTCCGCCAATTTCAACATTAACAACCTCCTCGACGGCGAGGGCGTCATGACCTGGCGCGGCTGGGGCGTGAATCCCGGCGACCGCCAGAGCTACACCTCCCTCCCCGCCACCGGCAAGGACACCATGCTGCAGTACGTCCCCATCCAGCCCCGCGCCTATTTCCTCACCACGACCTACAAGTTCTGACCCGGCCGAACTCCGATCTCCCAACTCCGATCTCCGATTTCCCAACTATGATTCCCCGTTCCTCCCTCCGACTCCCCTTCGCGCTGCTCGCGCTCGGCGCAACCGCCGGCTCGCTGTTCGCCCAGGCGCCCAAGGCCAAGGCCGCCGCGCCCGCCGCCGGATCGCGCGCTGCGATGGCCGCCCTCGCGACGCCCACTGATCCCGCCACCCTCCAGGCCGCGCCCGGCTTCAAGGTCGAGCTGCTTTACACCGTGCCCAAGGAGGAGCAGGGCTCCTGGGTCAGCCTCGCCGTCGATCCGAAGGGCCGCATTCTCGCCGCCGATCAATACGGCGCGATCTATCGCGTGACCGTGCCCGCCGTCGGCACCTCCGAGGGCACCAAGGTCGAACGCCTCGCCGCCAC
Organism: Verrucomicrobiota bacterium; assembly: GCA_026398065.1. Taxonomy (GTDB): domain Bacteria; phylum Verrucomicrobiota; class Verrucomicrobiia; order Opitutales; family Opitutaceae; genus GAS368. The sequence continues at coordinate 904 of JAPLTR010000924.1, forward strand.
GCTCCCGGCCGTCACCAAATCCCCCGAGGCCGACCCGACCGCCTCCACCCCGAAGCGCGCGCAAAGCGCCGATGGCGCGAGCCCGGCCTTCGGCGCCCACGGCCTGCTCTATGCCTTCGACAGCCTCTACGTGATGGTCGACGAAGTCCCCGGCAAGCAGGGCGTCTGGCGCCTGCGCGACACCAAGGGCACCGACCAGTACGACGAGGTGACGTTCCTCCGCGGCATGAAGGGCAGCGGCGAGCACGGCCCGCACTCCCTCGTCCTCTCGCCCGACGGCAAGTCGATCTACTTTGCCAACGGTAACCACACCGATCTCCCCAACCACCTGGAAAAATCCCGCGCCGTCCGCTGGGATGAGGATCACCTGCTCCCGCGCATGTGGGACGCCCGCGGCCACGCGAAGAACAAGTTCGCCCCCGGCGGCTACGTCGGCCGCATGGACCCCGACGGCAAGACCGTGGAGCTGTTCGCCCTCGGCTTCCGCAACCACTTCGACATCGCCTTCGACCAGAACGGCGAGCTCTTCACCTACGACTCCGACATGGAGTGGGACCAGGGCGCACCGTGGTATGTGCCGACGCGCATCAATCACGTCGTCGACGCCGGCGACTACGGCTGGCGCAGCGGCGCCGGTCGCTGGCCCGCCTACTACGCCGACAGCCTGCCCGCCTCGCTCGACATCGGGCCCGGCTGTCCCACCGGCACCGTCTTCGGCACCGGCGCGAAATTTCCCGCCAAGTACCAGCGCGCCCTCTTCGCCTGCGACTGGACCTACGGCACGCTCTACGCCGTGCATCTCAATCCCGACGGCGGCACCTTCCGCGGTGAAAAGGAAGAGTTCCTCTCCGGCAAACCGCTCCCGCTCACCGACCTCATCATCCACCCCAAGGACGGCGCGATGTACTTCACCGTCGGTGGACGCAAGACCCAGGCCGCCCTCTATCGCGTGACCTACACCGGCACCGACAGCACCGCGCCGGTCAAGGCCCTCGCGCCCACTCCCGAGGCGAAGCTCCGCCACACCCTCGAGGCCCTGCACGCCGAGGGCACCGGACCAGAGGCCATCGCCATCGCGTGGCCGCACCTCGCCAGCCCCGACCGCTTCGTCCGTTTCGCCGCCCGCGCCGCCATCGAGCGCCAGCTCCCGGAAAACTGGGCGAATCGCGCGCTCAACGAAAAGAATCCCCAGGCCGCCATCGAGGCTCTCATCGCCCTCGCCCGCGTCGGCGAGAAATACTACCAGCCCCGCGTCATCGAGTCCCTCCTGAAGCTGGATTTCGCCCAGCAGCCCGCCGCGCTCCAGCTCCCGCTCCTCCGCGCCTGGCAGCTCACGTTCACCCGCATGGGCAAGCCCGACGCCGCCACCTGCGCGCGCCTCGCCGCGAAGTTCGACCCGCTCTTCCCCCACACCGACGCCCTGGTGAACCGCGAGCTCCTTTCGCTCCTCATCTTCCTCGATTCGCCCACCGTCGTCGCGAAGACCGTCCCGCTCCTCAGCGTCTCCGAGCCCATCGTGACCACCCCCGAGGAACTCGGCGGCGCCAAGCTCGCCGCGCGCAACGACAACTACGGCAAGGTCGTCAACGACGTCAGCAGCGGTCGCTCCGACCGCCAGCAAATCGCCTACGCCTACGCCCTCCGCAACGCCACCGTCGGCTGGACCCCGAAGCTCCGCACCGAGTTCTTCTCCTGGTTCCCGCGCACGACCCCGTGGCGCGGTGGCGCCAGCTTCACCGGCTTCATCCAGAACATCCGCACCGAGTCGCTCGCCCACGTGACCGACCCGGCCGAGGCCGCCGCCCTCAACGCCCTCTCCAAGCCCCCGGCCGCCTCGTTCGCCAGCGGCGGCTACTCGCCCAAGGGCCCCGGCCGCAACTACACGACCGCCGAGGCGACCGAGCTCGCCCAGGGCAAGCTCACCGGCCGCGACTTCGCGCAGGGCAAGGCGCTCTTCAGCGCCGCCGCCTGCATCATCTGCCACCGGTTCAACAACGAGGGCGGCGGCATCGGCCCCGACATCTCCGGCGCCGGCAGCCGCTACAGCGTGAAGGACCTCCTGGAAAACATCGTCGAGCCCTCGAAGGTCATCAGCGACCAGTACGAAAGCCTCCAACTCGACCTCGCCAACGGCAGCACCGTCGTCGGCCGCATCGTCGGCGAGGAAAACGGGGAACTCCTCGTGATGAGCAACCCCTTCATGCCCGAGGAAAAGACGAAGGTGAAGGCCTCCGACGTGAAGTCCCGCAAAGTCTATCCCGTCTCGATGATGCCCCCCGGCCTCATCAACGGTCTGAACCCGGAGGAGCTGAAGAACCTCCTCGCCTACGTCCTCAGCGGCGGCAACGCCCAGGACAAGATGTTCGCGAAATAATTCCGCGCCACCGCCTTCACTCCCAAGCACGGGCCCGCCAGCCCGTGCTTTTTTGTATCTAAAATTACGATACCGATCTATTCGTGCCAGCCGGCACTGTAGGGCGTCTGTCTTGCAGACGCCTTGTCCCGAAACCCCGCACGGCGTCCACCAGACGCCGGATTTCCATCCCCACGGTTGACCCCCGCCCCATCCCCTCAATCAATGCCCCCATGACCTCCGCGGACCAACCCAACCGCAACTACGAGCGCCGTCCCGATCCCAACACTGATCCGAAAAAGATCGTGAGCGGAGGCGGCAC
>JAPLTR010000748.1 GCA_026398065.1 Verrucomicrobiota bacterium
TCTGCCGCCACCGCGCGTCCGCCTGGGTCGTGAGCAGCGTCGTCAGTTCCGTTTCGCCGAGTGCCGCGAGTTCGTCGGGGATGCGCGCCGCCGAGCGCCCGGCCAGCGCCTCGACCGCCTCCTCCGCGGCAAACTCCTCGAGGTCGTGATGCAGCAGCGGCAGGAGCACGAGCACCGGGATCCGCTGCCCGCCCGCCCCGTGCGTGACGTGCCCCGCCTCCGGCGGAAACAACACCACGTGCAGCACCACGCCGTCGTACGCGCGGTCGCCCGCATGCGCATGCGCCGCCCAGTCCGCCGCGTGCAGGTGCAGCTCCACGTCGCCCGTGATCTCCGCCCCGCCGCCGAGGCGCAGCCGCGCGCCGCGAAAATCCGGCCCGCCCAGCAGGTTCCATTTCCCCGGGTGGCGGATCTCCACCTTCGCGCCGTCGGTGGTCACCGCCGCCGCGGCATTGAAATCCCCCCGCAGCCAGATCTTCTGGAGCAGTTTTTCGGGAAACGAAAACGGCCCGTAGAGACCCTGGATCTCGGCGACGGCGGGGGATGGCTGGCTCATCGGGCGTAAATTCCCGGCGAACCCGGCCGCAAGGTCGAGTCCGATATCCGGCATCATTCCGCCGTCTTTCCCCTTTACACCCGGCCGAACCGCGCCTGACTGGGAGCGCGCAATGAACCAAATGGTTACTAAGCGCGCCCACCACCTGCGCCCATGAAACTGACCCGTCGCGATTTCCTCGTTGCCAACTCCGCTGCGCTCCTCGCCACGCAGCTCCCCGGGCCGCTCGCCGCGGCCGACGCCAGCGCCGCCGCTTCCGCCAAGCTCGCCAAGGACGGCGGCCCCAGGGCCGTGACCGGCAAGCCCGGCGTCCGCGTGCGCTGGGATGCGCGCGAGAAGGCGCAGCTCGCCGCCGCCGTCGACCAGCCCTCCCTCTTCTATTGGGCGGGCCGCGGCGCCAACAAGCAGACCGCCCTCTTCATCGAGCGCTTCAAGCAGTATTGCCCGCGTGAATACGTCGCGACCTGCTCCTCCGGCACCGCCGCGCTCCACATCGCGATCGCCGCCGCCGGCATCGGCCCGGGCGACGAGGTCATCACGACGCCCATCACCGACATCGGCACGATCACCGGCATCCTCTTCCAGCAGGGCGTGCCCGTCTTCGCCGACCTCGGCGCCGCCACCTACAACCTCGACGCCAAGTCCGTCGAGCGCTGCATCACGCCGAAGACCAAGGCCATCATCGCCGTCCATCTCACCGGCAACCCCTGCGACCTCGCGCCCCTCAAGGCCCTCGCCGACCAGCACAAACTCATCCTCATCGAGGACTGCGCGCAGGCCTGGGGCGCAAAGTACCGCGGCCAGCCCGTCGGCAGCATCGGCCACGTCGCCTGCTACTCGCTGATGGACTCGAAGCACATCGGCGCCGGCGACGGTGGCGTCGTGGCCTCGAGCGACCCGAAGATCGGGCCCGCCCTGATCAAGTTCTCCGACAAGGGCAACGAGCGCACCACCCCCGGCTACACCTGGGACAAGACCGCCGTGCTCGCCTCCAACTACCGCATGAGCGAACTGCAGGCCGCCTTCGCCGCCGTGCAACTGGAGCGCCTCGAAGGCCTCGCCGCGAAACGCGCGACTCTCGGTCGCGCCCTCATCGAGGAGATTTCCAACCTCCCCTCCGTCATCCCGCCCGACCTGCACGCCGCCGACCGCGGGACCTTCTGGTTCTTCTATTTCCGCCTGCGCCTCGACAAGCTCCGGGGCACGCGCGCCGAGTTTGCCGATGCGCTCAAGGCCGAAGGCGTCATATGTGCCGCCGGCTACATCCCGGTGCCCGTGTACAAGCTGCCCTATTTCCAGCAGCACAGCTTCTTCGCCGGCCGCTGGCCCATCAAGGAACTGGGTTTGACCACCATGGACTACACCAAGGTGACCTGCCCGGAAGCCGAGGCCATCTTGACCACCGGGATCAACTGCACGCTCCACGAGGGCATGGACGAAGCCTACATCCGCGAAGTCGGCGCCGCCGTCCGCAAGGTCGCGAAGCACTTCGCGGTCTGAGCCGGCTCTTGGAAACACCCCGGTCCGCCCAACCCTGAAACCGCCCGCCGCCCCGCGGTCCGGCTCGATGGGCTTCGGCCCGCCAACCGATCCACTTGGATTTACTTGGATTTGGTTGGATTCGGTCGGATTTCCCCGGGAGCGCGGACACCCCCGTCCACCCCGCCCACCCTGGTAGCCGCGAGCGTGAGCGAGTGGACCGCCCACCCACCCCCTTTCGTGTCTTCCGTCCCTTTCGTGGTTCCCGTTCCATCTGCTCCGCGTATTCCATGGGCTCCACCCATCCCGTCCGATCCACCTTGATCTACCTTGATCCACCCTGATCTGGTCGGATTTACCCGGATTTGGTCGGATTTCCCCGGAAGCGAGGACGTCCCCGCCCTGCCCGTCTCCGTAGCCGCGAGCGTGAGCGAGTGGATCGCCCGCCCACCCCCTTTCGTGTCTTTCGTCCCTTTCGTGGTTCCCCTTCCATCTGCTCCGCGTATTCCATGGGCTCCACCCATCCCGTCCGATCCACCTTGATCTACCTTGATCCACCTTGATTTGGTCGGATTTGTCCGGATTGGGTGCGATGGAGTCGGATTGACCCGCGGTGCGCAGCCCGACCTCCCGGCCGATCGGCGGCAACGCACCGGATGGCACCGGAGGAAACAGCGCGAACAGAGCCCCGGCCTGAATGCCTCGCTCCGTTCTCTCCGTTTCCTCCTGTTCAATCCGATAGGCCTTCGGGAGATGGTAGGAGGTCGGATTGGGTGCGATCCGGCCGGATGCGACCCGGCCACCGGTTGGGTCCGCGCCGTCCCGGACACGCTCCGCGCACGCGCGGCGCGCGAGCAGGCGAAAGCCCCGGGATCCAGGTCGGTCCATGTTCATCGGCGGTGGTGGTGAAAGGTGAGAACCGGAGCCTACCATGTTACCACTTTTAATCAACATCTAAGTTGATCTAAACAACCAGTCTCCCGACACCCCGCCCCGCGAAAGCGCCCGCGAGCGGGCGGCCTACCCAGCACGAACCGCCGCGGCCTACGGCTTCGCCGCCGCCGGCACCATCCCCGGTCGCGCCGCCACGTCGCGCAGCAGCCTGACCGCCGCGTCGACCATGAGCTGGCCACATTCGTCGGCCCCCGCCCCGGCCACGCCCGCCTCATAGCCGCCGCGCGCCTTCTCGCCGGGCATCCCGACATAGTGCGCGCCGTTGCCGTTGGAATAGCCGAGCACGAGCGTCTGCGGAAACGGCGACGCGGCCCGGATCGCCGCGCCGAGCTCCGTCATCGGTTCGCCGGGTAGCGCCACCAGCGCCAGCGGTCCGCACACGATGACCTGGATCTCCGCCGCCACCGTGTCGGCGGCGAGGCGTTTCTTCCCCTCGGGCGTCAGCGGCAGCGAGAGCGTCGTGCTCGCCACCTGCAGGGGGCCGGTCGCGAGCTTCGCGCTGTAGCGCGCGGCGACCTTCGCCTTCTTCGCGATGCCCTCCGCCATCTCGGCGACCGCCGCCGCCCCGCGCCGCCACGGGTTGATGTCGCCGCAGGTGCCCTGCAAAAACAACGCCTCCGTCCCCAGCGCCTCGGCGATCGTGCGCGCCGCCGCGCCCGGCCAGTAGGCCGAGATCGCCGGATTCGAGGGATAGATCGACACCGCGTGGCACGCGACGTGGAAGAGCGAGGCGACCGCCTTGCCCTCGGCATCGCGCAACGACACGAGCGAAAACGTCCGGTCCAGCGGCCCAAACGTCGCCCCGCCCGACAGCAGTTCGGGATTCCAGTCGGGGCTCGTCGGGACGGGCGCGGCACCCGTGCGCGGATCGACCACACCCCACGCCGCCGCCCGCGGGCGCCGGTTGAACAGATACTCGCTCAGCGCGATCCGGCCGATCGCGGGCGTCACCACGCGGGCCGACGCCGCGGCGTCCTGCGCCGCCTTCACCGCAGAGGAAAGGAGCTTGGCCATCCACGCCTGATAGGGAGGAAACTCGTTCTGCGACGGCATGTAGCGCACCGCCCACCACGTGTCGCGCTCCGTCCCGCGATAACCGGCGCGCCAGACCGGCGCCCAGGGCGCGGAGTGGTTGTGGCTCGCATTCAGCAGGATGTGGCCCTCGGGGATTTTCAGCGCCGCGCCGACCGCGTGGCGCACCTCATCGCGCGCGGACTCCGAGACGTCGGTGAGATCCCAGCGGATCACGACCGCCTTGGTCTTCCCGTCGTCGAGCACGAGCGCGTGCACGGTCAGGGGATCGAGCACCGCCCCGTACGGCTTGCCGGTGACCCAGTTCAGCACCGCCGGATCGGGCGTGATGTCGGCATGGGCCGCGCCCGCGCGGAGCACGACCGCGGGCTCGGCGGCGTGGAGCATTGAAACAACGGATACGATCAGCAGCGCAAACGGAAGACGAAGGCTCATGGTGTACGTTACTATTCGAAGAACAGGCAGGGCAGATGCTTTCTTTCTCTTTCCTCTTCCTCTTTCTCTTTCGTCAGGGCGCCGTGAGAAACGCCAGCAGGTCGGCCATCGCGTCGGGCGCGATCGTCGACTCCAGCCCCTCCGGCATCAGGGACTGGGCGGAGCTCGTGAGCTTCGCGATGCTTTGGCGGTTCGGATCGAGGATGTTGAGCATGATCTTCTCCCGGTCCCAGCCGCGGATCGTCTCGAGGTTCGGCCCGATTTCGGTGCCGCGCCCCGCGTAGCGGTGGCAGGCCGCGCAGATCGCGTCATAGACCTTCGCCCCGCGCGCCGCGTCGCCCTTCCGGGCGAGGACCGGCTGATAGCGGGCGACGACCTCCGCGCGTGTGCCGGAGGACGACTGCCCAAACGCCTTCTCCGCGCGCGCCTTGATGGCCGCGTCGGGGTTGGCGAGGATCTGCGTGCGCCGCGTGGCACTCACCTGCCCCGGGTTGACGACCTTCGCCTCGATCGCGGTCAACAGGGCGCCCACGCGCTCGCGCCGCGCGAGCAGCGCCGCCAGCACGTCCTCCCGCGCGGCCGGCGTGTACGACGCCCACGGCTCGAGGAGGGTCTTCGCCACGTCGGCGTGGACGAAGCTCGCCAGCGCCTTGATCGCGGCCTGCTGGACGACCGGGGAGCCGCCGCCCGGCAGCAGCCCGGCGAGCACCGGACGGGCCGTGGCAAAGTCCTCGTAGGCGAGGAAACGGACCGCGGCCGCGCGTGCCTCTGCGGAGGTCTGGGCGGACTGCGCTGCAGTCACCGCCTCCGTCATGAGCTTCCCTAAACGCGCGGCCGCGGGTAAGTCTGCGGCAAACGCCGACCGGAGCGTCTTCCCGGTCTGGCGCAGGCCGTCGCCGAGCGCCGGCCAGAAGATCTCGTCGAGGTTGCCCCGGTAGGCCGCGTAAACCGCGGCGAGGTTGGCCGGGCGGTTTTGCGCCCCGGCGACGAAGAGGAGCTGGCGCACGAGGTCCCGGCCCGTGTCGCCCGCGGTCAGCGCCGCATCGGGCAGGACACGCTGCGCGAGCCGGGCGCACTGGTCGGGTGTCGTGCCCAGCACCGCCGCGCGCACCCAGCGGTCGGACGCGTCCTGACGGAGCAGCGCGAGCTCGACCTCGGCCGCGCCCTCGTCGGCGACACCGCCGACCGCAAAGGCGACCTGGTAACGCACCCGGATCTCCGGGTCGCGCGCGAGGGCAAACACCTGTTTCCGCAACTCGCCGGACTGCGCCAGTCGCGACGCGGCGAGGCGCACCGCATGCTCGCGCACCCCGGCCGAGACATCGGCCAGCCCGCGGAGAATGTCGCGCTCCTCCAGCGCGCCCAGACCGTCGAGCGCGTAGAGCGCATGCAGCCGGGCGAGTTCGCCGCCACCGTTGACGAGCGCGCGCAGCGCCGGCACCGCCGTGGCATCCTGCCGCTCGAAGAGCAGGCGCTGCGCCGTCTCGCGCCACCACGAGTTGGGGTTGCCCAGTGTGGCGACGAGCTCGGCGGTGGTGGCGGAGCCGAGGCGCGGGGGCTTCGGCACCTTGAAATTCGGCGGCGCGAGCCGGTAGATGCGTCCGCGCTCACGGCCGCTTTCGAGGTCGAGGTTCGCGTGGATGTCGTCGGGGATCGACCACGGGTGCTCGATGGTCTCGCGGTACATGTCGACGACGTGGAGCGTGCCGTCGGGGGCATTGATGAAATTGACCGGGCGGAACCAGATGTCGGTCGAGGCGACAAACTCCACGTCGGCATCGGCGGGCGTGACCTTGAACGTCACGCCGTCCTTCGCCACGAGCTGGCGGTGCACGAGGTTGTTGGCGACCTCGCAGACGAAGATCTGCCCGCGGTACTCCGCCGGGTAGGCCGCGCCGCGGTAGACCGTCACGCCGGCCGCCGAGGTGAACACGCCGCCCGCGACGAGCTCGCTGCGCGGGACCGCGTGGTTCTCCGCCGTCCAGCGACGCGCGCGCAGGTCGCGCCACGGCTCCATCGGGCTGATGCGGAGCACGGGCAGCGTGTCGCCCGGCTCGCGCACATCGTACACGGGATTGGGCGCGGGGAGAAACGGATTGCGAGACGCGAGCGTGCCGTCGAACACGACGTGCTGCGCGGGGTTGCGGATGTTGCAGAGGAAACGGTTGCCCCAGTCGTCGATGCCGTGGCCGAAGCGCGCGCCGCCGGCGATGCCCTCGATCTTCCCGGTGCGCGGGTCGATCCGCAGGTCGTTGCGGAGAAATTTCAGCGGGGTCAGCTCCGGGTGCGCCACGGTGGTGACGGTGCCGCCGTTGGTCGCGCCGGCGACCACGATGCGGTTGTCGAGCGTCCACTGCGGATTGTTGATGACGGCCTGGACATTGTATTTCCGAAAGCCGGTGAAGACCTTTTCGCGGACGTCAGAGACGTTGTCGCCGTTGGTGTCCTTGAGGTACCAGATGTCCGGCGTGGCGGTGACGTACACCCCGCCCTTCCAGCAGCAGATGCCCGTCGGCCACGACAGCCCCTCGGCGAACACATAGCTCTTGTCAAAAACCCCGTCGCCGTCCGTGTCCACGAGCTTGCGCACGCGGCCGATGGGGGCGTCGGTGGTGTTGTCCTTGTAGGCCTGGTGCGTCGCCTTGTTCGTGTACGGATAGTCGAGCATCTCGACCACGTAGGCCGCGCCGTCCTCGTCGTAGCACATCGCGACCGGGCTCGACACGAGCGGCTCGGCGGCGAGGAGGTCCATCGTGAAACCAGCTTTCACGCGGAGCGTTTTCACCGCGTCGGCGGGGGCGACCGCCGGAAAGCTGGGGAGTTTTTCGAGGTCCGCCGCAACGAGCGCCGGAATCAGGAGGAACGCGGCCAGGGCCGGGCAAAGCAGGCGTGGGGTCGGGGTCATAGGGAAAAATGCAAGGGGCGGGCCGGAGCCCGCCCCCGATGGACATCAGTTAGAAGCGGCCCTGGATGCCGGCGACAATCTTCGCGACGACGATGCGCGTCTGGTTCGGCCGGTCCTTGGTGCCCACGTAGGTCTCGGTGATGGGCGACTTGTTGAGGTTCTCGATGTCGCAGAACACGGAGAGCTTCGGCGAGACCGCATAGCGGGTCTTCAGGTTCACCTGCAGCTTCGGCTCCTGATAGACGAGCAGGGCGGCGTTGGCGCTGTTGGTGACGAGGTAGGTGTCGCGCCAGACGGCGTTGAGGCGGACGTTGAGGCCCTTGCCGGAATAGGTGAGCGCGACGTTGCCCGTCTTCGGGACGAAGCCCGCGACCTGCGACGTGACCGTCGTCCCGCCGTAGTCGCCCTCGGTGAGCAGGCGCGTGTAGTTCGCATAGACGCCGAACCCGCGCCAGAAGCCGGGGAGAAACGTGAGCTGCTGCTGGTAGGCAAACTCGATGCCGCGGTAGCGGGCCTTGCCGCCGTTGTTCGAGGTCGTGATGCGGTAGCCGGCGTACTGGCCGTCGTACCCGTTGTTCGTCCCGGACGGCACGAGCTGGCTGCTGTCGGAGTAGATGAAATCCGTCAGGTCCTTCGAGAAGGCGCTGACCGACACGGTGCCGACCGGCTCGAAATAATACTCCGCCGTCGCGTCCAGGTTATCCGAATACTGCGGCTTGAGCGCGGCGTTGCGGATCGTGATCGTCTGGGCCGAGTCGTTGACGGAATCGAGCGGGATGAGCGAGTCGAACGACGGGCGGCCGATACCGCTGGAATAGCTGAGGCGCGTGACCAGGTTGCGCACGGGCGTGTAGCGGAGGTGCAGGCCGGGAAACACGTCGGTGTAGTCGCCCTTCCGGCGCAGGCGGCCGGTGAACGTGGTGCCGCTTTGCAGCGGCCCCTCCGCATCCGTCTCGGTCTTCTCGGCGCGCACGCCGGCGAGGATGGAGAGCTGCCGGATGCGGGTGTTGGCCATGAAATAGGCCGATGTGACGGTCTCGGTGATCGAGCGTTCATTGCTCAGGGCCTGCGTCGTGGCGTAGGCGGTGTCCTCGCGCCAGAGCTCGGGATGCTCCGCCTGATGGCGCGGCACGCCAAACGGCGAGGCCCACGCCGGCTGGCGGTAGCCCTCGTTGGAATCGCTCCACTTCTGCGTGCGGTCGAGGAACTGGCCGAGGTTGTCGTCGGGGCTGTTCTGGACGCCGTCGGCGCCGACGTAGTTGTAACGGCGGGAGCGGTTGTGCAGCTCGCGGTCCTGCTGCCGGATGCTGCCGCCAAGCTTCACGAAGGTGGGGATCGGAAGATCGAAGACCTTCTTGACGTTCAGCTTCGCCGTCGCGATCTCGTCCTGGCCCTCGCGGTCCGTCTGCGTGAGCAGCATCGTGCCGTAGTTGTTGAGATCATACAGGTCGGGGCCGGCGGTCTGCGTGTACTTCGGCCACTTGAGGCTTTCGCGGCGGTCGATGGTGAAACCGATGTTGCGGAGAATATAGCTCGTGGTGCCCTTGGGACGCGACTGGAAATTCCGCCCGGAGGGGGCGTAGTCATAGTAGGTCTGGGAATTCGAGAAACTCGCGCCGTAGTCGACCTCGAGGTTGGTGAACTTGTGCTTCACCGTCGGCGTGAACTGGTAGGTGCGGCCGGATTTGTCGTCCGCGGTGAGCGTGACCGAGCTCGAGGAGTTGGCGTTGGCCAGGACCTCCTCGAAGAAGCTCGTGTAGCCGGGTTTGAAATTCGCCACCGCCGCCGTGGTGCCGAGCACCATCGCGCGCGTGTCGTTGGTCTCGTGAAACCAGTTGTACGCCGTGTTCAGCGACAGCGTCGTGCGCTCGCTGAACTTGTAGTCGATCTTCGCACCGAGCGCGAAGCGCGTGCGCGGCGCACCGGCCGGGCGCGGCACCGTGATGTTCTGCACATAGTAGGGCTCGGTGAGCACGCCCTGGTAGGTCGCGAGCGAGGCGGTGTCGCCGCCGGGCTGGGAGTGATAGGTGCCCGTGAGCACGATGCCCACGCGCTTCTCCGCCCCGAGGCGGTCAAAGTAGGTGAAATTCATCGAGGGCCCGAGATTGGCGATGGGCTCGCGCGCGAAACTGTCGCTGCGCGTGTAGAAGCCGGGCCGGTACACACCCGCGAGCGTGTAGCTGAAGGAGCGCGGCTGGTTGCGGTCGAAGGCGCTCTTGCTCACGACGTTCACGTTGCCGCCGATGGAGTCGGCGTCCATGTCGGGCGTCGGCGCCTTGGTGACCTCGATGGTCTCGATGTTGTTGAGCGAGGCCTGCTCGAACTCGAAGGTGCGGCCGAGGCCCGCGGACTGGGAGCTGGCGATGCGGTCGCCGTCCATCGTCACGGAGTTGAGCGCGCCGTCGATGCCGCGGATCTGCACCGAACGCACGTCGGCGCCCACGTACACCGCGGTCACGCCGGGCAGCTGCTGGAGGAAATCGCCGATGTTGCCGTCGGCCACGTTGCCGAAGCTGTCGGAGGCGACGATGTTCTTCACGTTCGGCGCCTCGCGCTGCTTGGTGATCGCCGAGGCGCTGCCCTCGCGCGGCCCGGAGACGGTGAACGCCTCCATCTTGTACAGGTTGGAGGAGAGTTCGACGTTCTGCACGACGCGCGCGCCGGCCGCGACGGTCACGGGGACCCGCTTCATCTCCAGGCCGGTGTAGTTCACGACGAGGACCGCCGGCCCGGGAGGCAGGGTGAGTTCGAAGCGCCCCTCGCGGTCGGTGAGCGCGGACTTGGTGGAGCCGGCCACCGTGACTTCCGCGCCGTCGAGGAAGCTGGCGGTGGCGGAATTGCTGACCTGGCCGGTGACGGTGCCGGACGTCTGCCCGAAGGCGAGGGACGCCAGCGACCAACCGAGACATAACAGCCGGAACGCAAGCCGGCGAAGGGACATGGTGGGTGGGTGGGACGGAATGCTCATGGTGGGGTGAGAGCAACAGCAGGGGGAATGCCGTTTGTAACCGTAAGGTTACTTTACCCCGTCTTCGGTCAAACAAAAAGACATCCGCACCGATTCGGCGGAGAGTGCTTGCGTTGGTAACCGGCACGTTACTAGCTCGCTCCGCTCCATGCAACGACGCCAGTTTCTCCTGCGCACCGCGGCCGTGGCCGCGCTCCCCACGATCGCCTCCGGCGCCCCCGCGTCCGACGGCCTGATCGACACCAATGTCTGGCTCGGCCACTGGCCCATCCGGCGCTCCTGGGCGGATTCGCCGACCAAGCTGGTCGCCAGGCTCCGCTCGCACGGTGTCACCTCCGCCTGGGCCGGCAGTTTCGACGCCGCGCTCCATACGGACATCGCCGGCGTCAACGCCCGGCTCGCCGAGGTCTGCGCGCGCGAGGGCGGTGGCCTGCTCGTGCCCTTCGGCACCGTCAACCCCGCCCTCCCCGACTGGGAGGACGACCTCCGCCGCTGCGCCGAGGTGCACAAGATGCCCGGCGTCCGCCTCCTCCCCAACTACCACGGCTACGCCCTCGACGACGCGCGCTTCGCCCGGCTGCTCGACCTCGCCACCCAGCGCGGCCTGCTCGTCCAGATCGCGCTGACCATGGAGGACGACCGCTCGCAAAACCCCGCGTTCGCCGCCGCGCCCGTCGTGCCCGCGCCGCTCGCCGACCTCGTGGAGAAGAACCGCGCCGCCCGCGTGATGCTCCTCAACGCCACCTCGCGCCTCCTCGCCGCGTCCAACCCCCTCCTCAAGCGCCTCTCCGCCGCCGGGGTCCTCGTCGAGACCGCCACCCTCGAGGGCGCCGCCGGCATCGAGGGCCTGCTCAAGGCCGTCCCGGGCCTCCGCCTCGCCTTCGGCTCGCACACGCCGTATTTCTATTTCGAGGCCGCGCTCCTGAAGCTCCAGGAATCCGCTCTCACTGCGGAGCAGCTCACCGCCATCCGCTCCGGCCACGCCCGCGCCGCCCTTGCCCGCACGCCATGAACCGCCGCACCTTTCTCCGGACCGGCGCCCTCGCCGCCGCCCTGCCCCTCGCCGCCCGCCCCGCCACGCCGCCCTCGCCCACCTCCGACGCCGCCGCCACCGCTTGGGGCGGCGACGACCTGCGCAAGCTCGGCATCTGGGACGTCCACAGCCACGTCACCACCGTCGGCCCCACGCCCGCCAAACGCATGGAGGCCCTCCTCGCCATCGCCGACCGCGTCGGCGTCGAACGCCTGTGCATCTGCATGAGCCCGCCGTGGACCTACGAGCCCACGCCCGAGCAGTTCCGGAAGAGCAACGACGACGTGATCGAGATCCTGAAGACCTGGAGTTCGCGCGTCTTCGGCTTTGTGTACCTGAATCCCAAATACACCAAGGAGAGCCTCGCCGAGCTCGAGCGCTGCGTCGCCGACGGCCCGATGATCGGCATCAAGCTCTGGGTCGGCACCCACTGCAACCGCCCCGAGCTCGACCCCATCGTGCACCGCGCCGCCGAGCTCAACGCCCTCATCCTCCAGCACACGTGGATCAAACAGCGCGGCAAGGGCAACCTGCCGCAGGAATCCACGCCAATGGAACTCGCCGAACTGTCGGCGCGGCACCCCGGCGTGCCCCTCGTCTGCGGCCACACCGGCGGCGGCGACTGGGCGCTCGGCGTCCGCGCGATCCGCGCGCAGCCCGACGTTTACGCCGACCTCGGCGGCGGCGATCCCGTCTATGGAGAGGTCGAGATGGCCGTCCGCGAGCTCGGCGCGAGCCGCGTGCTCTACGGCAGCGACGTTGCCGGCCGCAGCTTTGCCTCCCAGATCGGCCGCGTGCTCGGCGCGGACATCTCCGTCGCCGACAAGAAGCTGATCCTCCGCGAAAACCTCCGCCGCCTCCTCCTTCCCGCCCTCCAGCGCAAGGGCATTAAGACCTGAACCACTCCCATGTTCTCCTTCCGCGCCCTGCTGGTCGCCCTCCTTCTCACGGCTGGCGTGGGGGCGGCGCCCGTGACGTTCAAGTCGCGCTGCCTCGACGACCTCGTCGCCGCGGTGCCCGCCATCCTCGCCTCCCAGAATCCGGCCGGCCAGTTCGGCAAGGGCCTCTGGATCGTCACCGACCAGAACGTGCTGCTCCCCCTCGCCGTCGCGTGGGCGCAGCCGGGGGAGAACAACCCGTTCCATCATCGCGCCGACGTGCTCGACGCCATCGTCCGCGGCGGCGACGCGCTCATCCCCGCGCAGGACGCCGACGGCCGGTTCCTCTTCCTGAAAAAAGACGGCTCCAAGTGGGGGCAGATCTACATGCCATGGACCTACTCGCGGTGGATTCGCGCGTATCAAATAGTCCGTGACGCCATGCCGCCCGAGGCGCGCGCCCGCTGGGACCGCGCCCTCACCCTCGGCTTCACCGGCATTGCCAAAGAGGTCGCCGGCACCAAGACGCTCGCCAACATCCCCACGCACCATGCGATGGGCCTGTTCTTCGCCAGCCAGGTCTTTCATCGCGACGACTGGGCGAAGATCGCCGCCGACTTCATGCGCCGTGCCGTCGGCGAACAGCATCCCGACGGCTACTGGTCCGAGCACTCGGGCCCGGTGATCAATTACGGTTTCGTCTACGTCGAGGCAGTGGGCGTCTATGCCGCCGCCTCGCACGACCTGGCGATGACCGAGCCGCTCCGCCGTGCCGCCGTTTTTCACGGCCACTTCACGTACCCCGACGGCACGGGCGTCGAGACGGTCGACGAGCGCAATCCCTACGAAACCGGCGTCAGCCGCGGCAATGTCGGGTTCACGCTCACACCGGAGGGCCGGACCTATTTCGCGCACCAGTCCGCCAAGGCCACGGGCCGCCTGCCGGCGGACAGCGCCGCCACGCTGCTCCGCTGGGGCGAGGAGGGCGAGGGCGCCGCCGGCAACGACACCGACCGCGACTTCGATTTCCGCCTCAGCCGCGGCGACGCGGCCGTCCGCCGCCGCGGCCCGTGGTTCATCGTCGTGTCCGCACTTACCGCGCCGTTCGAATCGCGCCGCTGGTTTCAGGACCGGCAGAATTTCGTCAGCGTCTATCACGCGCGCGCCGGCCTCGTCCTCGGCGGCGGCAACACGAAGCTCCAGCCCCGGTGGAGCAATTTCACCGCCGGCGACCTCGCCACCTTCGCCCATCGCGCCGGTGACGAAAACCCCGAGTTCCGCCCGCCCGCCGGCGTCATCCACGTCCCCGCTTCCGCCCGGCTTCTCGCCGGCGACGACCTCGGTCTCGAACTGGACTACGGCGGGCACCACGCTCAGGTCCGCCTGCACATCGTCAACGACGATACGCTCGACTACATCGTCACCGGCGACGCCGCGCTCACCGCCCACGTCACGCTCCTGCCAAAGATGGCTGAACCGCTCCGCAGCGCCCTCACCCCGATTCCGGCCGCCTTGAAAAAGGCCAATGTCGCCTGGGATCCGAGCGCCACCGGCCCGTGGATCGCACACGGCAAGGCCCGCCTCACCCTGCCCGCCGCCACCCGCGTCGACTGGCCGGTCCTGCCGCACAATCCCTATCGCAAGGACGGCCACGCCGAACCCGCCGAGGGCCGCATCGTGCTCAGCACGCCGATGGATGGACAACCCCAGACCTTTCGCCTAGCAATCACCCCCCTCGGCCCGCTCCCGTCCGCCCCATGAAACCCCGCCCCCACCCTTTCGCCGTCATCGCCTCCATCGCCACGATGCTCGCCTTCGCCGCGATCCTCGTCGGCCTCGCCACCATCGCGCGCGGCGCCGACCGACTGCCCAACATCGTTGTCATCTTCACCGACGACCAGGGCTACGGCGACGTCGGGGTCTTCGGCGCGAAGGGCTACACCACCCCTAACCTCGACCGGCTCGCACGGGACGGCACGATGTTCACCAATTTCCACGTCGCCCAGGCCGTCTGCTCCGCGTCGCGCGCCGCCCTGCTGACCGGGTGCTACTCCAACCGCGTCGGCATCCACGGCGCCCTCGGGCCCAACGCCACCCACGGCCTCAATCCCACCGAGACCACGATCGCCGAACTGCTCAAGTCCCGCGGCTACGCGACCGGCATGGCCGGCAAGTGGCACCTCGGCCACCGCGCGGAGTTCCTCCCGCCCCAGCAGGGTTTCGACGAGTCCTTCGGTCTCCCCTACTCCAACGACATGTGGCCCTTCCATCCCGAGGCCAAAGCCGGCACCTATCCGAAGCTGCCGTTGATCGAAAACGGGAAGGTCATCGACCCCGAGATCACGCCGGAGAAAATGCGCAATCTCACGACGTGGTACACCGAGCGCGCCGTGTCCTTCATCGAACGGAACAAGGACCGGCCGTTCTTCTTCTACCTCGCGCACTCGATGCCGCACGTGCCGCTGGCCGTGAGCGACAAGTTCAAGGGCAAGTCCCAGCAGGGCCTCTACGGCGACGTGATCATGGAGATCGACTGGTCCGTCGGCGAGGTCATGCGCACGCTCGCCAAGCACGGTCTCGAGCGCGACACGCTCGTGATCTTCACCAGCGACAACGGCCCCTGGCTGAGCTACGGCAACCACGCCGGCAGCGCCGGCCCGCTCCGCGAGGGCAAGGGCACCTCCTGGGAGGGCGGCACGCGCGTGCCGTGTCTCATGCGCTGGCCCAGCCACCTCCCCGCCGGTGCCAAGAGCGACGACTACGTGATGACGATCGACCTGCTCCCCACGTTTGCGAAGCTCACCGGCGCGACGCTGCCCGCCCACCCCATCGACGGCCTCGACATCTGGCCGCTCCTCTCCCGCACGCCCGGCGCGACCAACCCCCACGAGGGCTACGGCATCTGGTACGCGCAAAACGAACTTCAGGCCGTCGTCAGCGGCGACGGCCGGTGGAAACTCGTGCTCTCGCACCGCTACCGCACGCTCGCCGGCCGCCCCGGCGGCCGCGACGGCATCCCCGCGAAATACGAAAACGCCGACGTCGGCCCGCCCAAGCTCTACGAACTCAGCCGCGATCTCGGCGAAACCACCGATGTCGCCGCCGCCAATCCCGCCGTGGTCCAGCGCCTCCTCGCCTTCGCCGAGAAATGCCGCGCCGACCTCGGCGATGCGCTCACGAAGCGCACCGGCACCGGCAACCGCGAGCCGGGCCGCGTGGCCGCCGCGAAGTAGTGCTGCTCGTCATTTCGGGCCCGCACCGAGCTTCTGCTCCCACTTCAGCATCGCCGCGACCAGGCCGAGATCGTCCGGCCCCTTCGCCTCCACGGTCCGCCGGATCTCGCGATAAACCGCTGGATCGGCCCGCGCCAGATTGATCCATCCCGACAGCGCCGGAAAATAATCCGGGTAAACGCCCGCCCCGCCATCCACCCGCCGGTTCACCCCCGTGCGGTCGGCCGTGAGCACATTGGCGAGGAGGGTGTTCGCAAACCGCCGCAGATCCGCTTCATCGAAGACCACGCCCGCCGCCTGCGCGGCGTCCACCATCGCGACATCGAGCACGCCGTGCGAAATATCCTCGACCGCCGCGACCGGCGGGTAGTTCGGGATGTTGGCCGAGGGGCTGTTCGCCGGCGTCCACCCCGTCGTCGTCACGGGATCGTACCAGTAGTTCCACGTGTAGAGATTGCGCGCCGCGTCGAGCTTCAGCCGGTTTTTGAACAGCCGCGACATCCGCTCCGCGCGCTCGCGGTACTCCGCCTTGCCCGTGAGCCGCGCCAGCGCGAGCTGCGCCGCCGTGTGCCGGCCGAGGTAGTTGAACGGCTCCCCGACATTGTCGAACGGGAACGACTCGCCGCGCTCGCAACAAACATAGTACCCCTCGCCCGCGTTCGGGCCCTCGCGCCAGAGCCGCTTCGTCGCGTCGGCGTAGGATTCCTCCGCGGCCTGCACAAACCGCCCCGCCGCCGGCGCGAG
>JAPLTR010000689.1 GCA_026398065.1 Verrucomicrobiota bacterium
GCGGCAAGGCCGGCAAAATCTATGCCGGGAAGACACGCCCCTCGGCACCACGTGGACCACAAGGAACCGCACCACACCGTAGAACTGGCGGCCTGACACCGCCGCTCCGCCCACTTCAACGTCATCTGGCTTCCCGACAAAGCGCCCCGGAGTCCTTTCCGAAATTCAGACGCCGGCAAGTTTTGGCGCCCATGAAATGGGCGAAACGTTCGCCTCCCCTCGTGGCGCGCAATGGTCGGGCAAAGGCTAAAAAAATCCGCCCGCTACTACTGCAGGACCTTCATCCACACCGGATTTACCCCGTAACCATAGGTGCCGGTCGCCACCCCTTGCACCTTTACATCTCCGTCGACGGAGACCTTTCCCGTGACATTGACATCGTTCGCGACCAACACGTTCAGGAATCCGCGCGCGACCTCTGCGTTCCCCACCTTCGCGATATTCACATCGATCGGCCCGACCAATCTGAACCCGCCGTCGAACTGATTCTTGACCATCACCTGCAGAGCCTCGTTCCGACTATGTTCACATCGATCGCTCGGGACGTCATCGGCGCAGACGCCGGGGGCGAAGGGAGACGAAACGCAATCACCGCGAGCAACGCGGCGATAACCGTGAGAATGATGTTCGAATACATCAGGGGCCTGTTCATGGGATGAAGGGGTCGGGTGCAACCATCCGAATGCGACCACGCATCCGGCCATAAGGTCAGCGTGTTCAGACGAACACTTAACGTCAAGCCCACTTGCCATATCGCAGGCGCCGGGATCGGGCTCAGGCGATGGGTCGGCCGCCCCGGACTGATTTACATCTTCGCCCCGCTCCCTTTCACTCCGGCCATGGTCGCCCTGCGCTCCCTCCTCGTCTCTTTCGCCGTTGCGGCGGCGACGGTCTCCTCCGCCGCGCCGGTCAAAATAATTTTCGACACCGACATCGGCAATGACGTCGACGACGTGCTCGCGCTCGGGATGATCCACGCCCTCCAGACCCGCGGCGCGTGCGAACTGCTCGCCGTCACCTTGACCAAGGACCACCCGCAGGCCGCCGCCTTCGTCGACGCGATCAACACCTTCTACGGGCGGCCCGGGATTCCGATCGGCGTCGTCCACCGCGGCGCGACGCCCGACGCGGGCAAGTTCAACCGGCTCGCCGACGAGCAGAATACCGACGGCACCCTGCGCTATCCCCACCGTTTGAAGAGCGGTGCCGAAGCACCCGAAGCGGTCGGTTTGCTAAGGAAGATCCTCGCCGCCCAGCCCGATGGCAGCGTCTCCCTCGTGCAGGTCGGCTTCTTCACCAATTGCGCGCGACTGCTCGATTCCCGGCCGGACGAGTTCTCCCCGCTCAACGGCCGCGATCTCGTCCGCGCCAAGGTCAAGGTCCTCTCCGTCATGGCCGGCGCATTTCAGACCGTGAACGGCAACACGCGCTATTTGGAATACAATGTCATCAAGGACATCCCCGCAGCCCAGAAACTCGCCCGCGAGTGGCCCACGTCCATCGTGTGGAGCGGCTTCGAGATCGGCATCGCGGCCCCCTATCCCCACGAGAGCATCGAGCGCGATTTCAACTACCTGCCGCATCATCCGTTGAAAGAGGCCTACGTCCTCTACAATCCCCCGCCCCACGACCGTCCGACCTGGGATCTCACGTCTGCGCTGTGGGCGATCCTGCCGGACCGCGGCTACTTCGACCTGTCCCCCACCGGAAAAGTCGTGGTCGACGACACCGGCTCCACATGGTTCACCACCGCGAAGGACGGCAAGGGCCGCGACCGCTACCTCGTGCTCGACGCCCTGAAGGTTGCCCGCTTGCGCGAAGCGTTCGTGCAGTTGTGCACCGCGCCCAAGTAGCGCGACCCTCGCGGGTGCGTCGGCTGTCGCGCCAACTCCCTGAAGTTTATCGCGTCGCCCGCACAAAGAACAACGCGTGCGGAGACCTCGCCAAAATCTGGCCAGCCCGTCCGGAGCGGCGGGAGTATCGTCGCGCCGCCCCGGCCTCCACCGGCCCATCCCTCCTCACATCCTTCGACCACCGCCATGAGCGATGTCGCCCCCCTGCCCGATCCACTGCCGTCGCTCTCACGCCGCACGGTCCTGAAACTCGCCGCCGTCGGGTTCGTCGGCGGTGTAGTAGGCCTCGGCTCGACCGCGGCCCTCACGCGCTACCGCCGCCCGCCTCCGCCCGGCTATCGGTTCTTCACTGCAGCTGAAGGCGCCCTGCTCATCGAGATCTGCGAGCAACTCATCCCGCGCGACGATGCACCCGGCGCCACCGATACCGGAGCCATCTGGTATATCGACCGGCAGCTCTGCGGACGCTTCGCGGCGCAGCAGCCGCTGTATCGCCGCGGACTCGAGTCGTTCCGCCTGACCTGCGTGCAGGAGTACAAGAAAACCTTCGCCGAACTTTCTACCGACGAAAAAATTGCGGCCTTGCGCGCCATCGAGGCGGGCCGCGCCCCCAAGGCCCTGTGGAGCACCCCCACGCCGTCGGCCTTCTTCAACGTCGTCCTCGCCCACACCATGCAGAGCTTCTACGGCAGCCCGCGGCACGGCGGAAACCGCGGCTTCGCGAGCCACCGGATGCTCGGCCTCGATTATCCGCAGCTCGTCGGCCAGAACCGCTATCGGAGCACCTGACCATGGCACTCAAACACGTCAACGCCGTGGTCGTCGGCGCCGGTGCAGGCGGCGGCGTAGTTGCAAAGGAGCTGAGCGAGGCCGGTCTCGCCGTCGTGCTCCTCGAACGCGGCGACTGGGTGAGCTTCGAGACCCACGGCCACGACGAACTCCTCAACCAGCGCACCACCGTGCTCGGAAATTCCTGCGGCCCCGACGACCACCATCCGCGCGTCGTCGCCAACGGTCCCGGCCAATGGAAATCGGTGCTGCCGCACGAGGGCGGCTACGGCAACAACGCCGCCTGCGTCGGCTCCGGCACCGTCACGTACGGCGCGATGGCGTGGCGTTTTCTGGAAAAGGATTTCCGGATGCGCTCCACCTACGGGACGCTCGCAGGTTCCACGCTGGAGGACTGGCCGATCAGCTACGCCGACCTCGAGCCGTACTACGAAAAGGCCGAGGTCGAGATCGGCGTCGCGGGCGACATGAGCACGAACCCCTTCTCGGCCCCCCGCCGCCGGCCGTATCCCATGCCCGCGTTCCCCTACAACCGCGAGGGCCGGATCCTCGAGACCGCGGCGAAACACCTGGGCTTCCACCCGTTTCCGATTCCGATGCTGCGCAACTCCGTGCCCTACGGCGGGCGCAACGCCTGCGTCCACAACCGCTACTGCGTCGGCTTCCCGTGCCCCAACAACGCCAAGAACGGCACCCAGAACACCGTCATCCCCCGCGCCCTCGCCACCGGCCTCTGCGAGCTGCGCACCCGCTCGATCGTCAGCGAGATCGTCGTGGATGATCAGGGCTCGGCGCGCGGCGTGAGATACTTCGATGCGGATGACCGCGCCCAGTACCAGACCTGCGATCTCGTGGTCGTCGCCGGCGCGGCCATCGAGACCGCCCGCCTGCTGCTCAATTCCAAATCGAAGCTCTTCCCCACGGGCGCCGGCAACCGCTTCGACTGGGTCGGCCGCAACCTCCAGGGCCACGCCTACGCCGGGGCGCGCGGGCTGTTCGACGAGGAGACCTACGACGACGTCGGCCCGGGCGCGACGATCGCCATCAGCGATTTCAACCACGGCAACGCCGGCCTCCACGGCGGCGGCGCGCTCTGCAACGAGTTCACCCGCCCGCCCTACGCCTTTTCCACGCAACGTCCCCCCGGCGAGCCGCGCTGGGGCAAGGCGCACAAGGATTTTCAGCGGAAATATTTCAAGCGCAGCGTGAGTCTCCACGGCCCCGTGCAGGAGATGCCGGTGTTCGACGCGCGTATCCAGGTCGACCCTACGGTCAGGGATCACTGGGGCATCCCGGTCGCACGCCTCTCCGGCAGCCGCCACCCGCACGACATTGAGATCGGGCGTTTCCTTTCCGCCAAGGCGGAGCAGTGGCTGAAGGCCGCCGGCGCCGTGCGCATCCTCCCCAGCATCCCGGGCATGGGCCTCAGCGGCGGCCAGCATCAGGCCGGCACCTGCCGCATGGGCGACGATCCGAAGACCTCCGTCACCAACAAGCACGGCCAGGTCCACGACATCCCGAACCTCTTCGTCGCCGACGGCAGCCTCCACGTCACCAACGGCGGCTTCAACCCCGCCCTGACCATCATGGCCCTCGGCTACTGGGTCGGCGACCACATCAAGCGCCGGTGGAAGGCAGGGAAACTCACATGAGGCGCAAAGCATGGTTTCGTATCTTCGCCGGGATGGTGCTCTACGGCGGCGTCCTCGTCGTCACCAGCGCGGTGGGTGGGCTGTCCTATTTTCACTTCGCGAACCCGCGCAACACCTGCGCCTCCTGCCACGAGATGACCGGCGTCCACTCCGACTGGTCGGCCTCCACGCATCGCACCGTGCACTGCCGCAACTGCCACGGCGGCGCGCTCACCCTCGACGTCCACGCCCTCGAATCCCATCTGAACCGCGTCGTCCAGCACTTCACCGGCGATCTCTCCCGTCCGCTCCAGCTCAAGGAAAAGCACGTCCTCGGCCTCCACGACTCCTGCCGCGCCTGCCATCCCCAGGCGTACGCCGACTGGCAGTCCAGCCGCCACTCCACCACCTACGCGCGGATCTTTCTCGATCCCGCCCACAACCGCACCGAGCCGCCCACCAACGACTGCCTCCGCTGTCACGGCATGTTCGCCGCCGGCGACATCGCCAACCTCGTCGTCCCGCCAACCGCCAAGACTCCTTGGGCGCTCAAGGACCCTGCCAAAGCCGACCAACCCGCCCTTCCCTGCCTCGCCTGCCATCAGGTGCACGCTCGCGCCGGTGAAACGCAGAAGGCCAACCTCTACGACCGCCGCGAGCAGACTCATTTCTCCGCCGAGCGGCTCCCCGTCTCCGCGATCTTCCAGGGCGAGCGCGCCGTCAAGGTCTCCCGCGATCCGCGCCAGCGCCTGTGCACCCAATGCCACGCGCCCGACGCCACACGCCAGCTCGGCACCTCCGACGACCGCACCCCCGCCGGCGTCCACGAGGGCCTGAGCTGCCGCGACTGCCACTGGTCCCACAACAACTCCGCCAAATCCTCCTGCGCCGCCTGCCATCCGGCCGATTCCCACTGCGGCCTCGATGTGACGAAAATGGACACGACCTTCCTCTCCCCCACCAGCAAGCACAACGTCCACACCGTCGCGTGCGCCGACTGTCACACCGCCGGTGTGCCCAAAGGCCTGCGTGGAAAAAATTAGCGCCTCCCGGTGACAACCGACGCGCTCCGTCGGTGTCCCAATCGGGCAGAAGGTTTTGTATGAACATCCTGCTGGTCAGTCCGAAGACGCCCAACACGTTTTGGAGCTTCAAGCACGTGCTGCGCTTCGTCGCCAAAAAGGCGGCCTTTCCGCCCCTCGGCCTCCTCACGGTCGCCGCCATGCTCCCGCGCGACTGGCACCTGAAGGTCGTCGACCTCAATGTCGCCCGGCTCGATGACCGCGATCTCCGCTGGGCCAACTGGGTGCTGCTGAGCGCGATGATCGTACACCGCGAGTCGGTGCGCGAGATCGCCGAACGCTGCGCCGCCGCCGGCCGGCGCATCATCGCCGGCGGTCCGCTGTTCACCACCGGCCACGAATCCTTCCCCGAGATCCCGCACTTCG
The DNA here is from genome assembly GCA_026398065.1 of Verrucomicrobiota bacterium. Classification (GTDB taxonomy): domain Bacteria; phylum Verrucomicrobiota; class Verrucomicrobiia; order Opitutales; family Opitutaceae; genus GAS368. Next base: position 5,722 of record JAPLTR010000689.1, read on the forward strand.
TCCTCGGCGAGGCCGAGGAAATCATGCCCCAGCTCGTGGCCGACCTCCGCGCCGGCACCGTCGCGCCCGTGTATCGCGCACCGCGCTTCCCCGCGCTCGGCGACACGCCCGTCCCCCGCTATGATCTGATCAAGCTGCGCCACTACGTGACCATGGCCGCGCAGTTCTCCCGCGGCTGCCCCTTCGACTGCGAGTTCTGCGACATCATCGTGATGAACGGCCGCGTGCCGCGCACCAAGTCCCCGGAACAGTTCATCGCCGAGCTGGAGGCGCTGCGCCGCCTCGGCTGGAAGGACATGGTCTTCGTCGTCGACGACAACTTCATCGGCAACAAGGCCCGCACCAAGGCCCTCCTCCACGCCATGATCGCGTGGCGCGCCCGGACGCGCCCCGCCATGGGCTTCCTCACCGAGGCCTCCGTCAATCTCGCCGACGACGCCGAGCTGCGCGCCCTCATGGTTGGGGCCGGCTTCCGCAAGGTCTTCGTCGGCATCGAGACTCCCTCCTCCGCCGGGCTCGACGAGTGCCGCAAGCTCCAGAACACCGGCCGCGACCTCGTCGCCGCCGTCCAGACGCTGCAAGGCTCCGGCCTCGAGGTCATGGGCGGGTTCATCGTCGGCTTCGACAGCGATACCGGCGACATCTTCAAGCAGCAGTTCGACTTCATCCAGCGCTCCGGCGTGGCGACCGCCATGGTGGGCCTGCTCACCGCGCTGCCGCAGACCCGGCTCTACCAGCGCCTGCAGCGCGAGGGCCGCCTGCTCGCCGAAAGCTCCGGCGACAACACCTCGGCCGCGCTCAATTTCCACCCGCGCCTCAACCGCGAGTATCTGGAAAATGGTTACCGCGAGCTCATGCGCCGCCTCTACGAGCCGGGCAACTACTACCGCCGCATCCGCGTCTTCTTGAAAAACCATCATCCGGTCAGCGAGCGGCTGCGGCTGTCGCGGGCCGACTGCGAGGCGTTCGTGAAGTCGTTCTGGCTGCTCGGGGTCTGGTACCGCGGCCGCTGGGCCTACTGGCGTTTCGTCGCGGGCACGATGCTCCGCCGGCCGCGCCAGTTCCGCTACGCCATCGAGCTCGCCATCATCGGCCACCACTTCCGCCGCGTCGCCGCCGGCCTCTGAATCTCGGCCGGCCTCAGGCCTTGGGCCGGGCTTCGAGCTGCTTCCGCGCCTGGGCCAGTTCCTTCGCCAGCTTCCCTTCGTTGGGCAGCGCCAGCTTGTATTCGCGGGCGAGCACTTTGCTCGGCAGGGTGTCGAGCGTGTAGTGCACGAGGTTCTTGGCCGCGCCGGAACACAGAATGAGCCCCACCGGCGGATTCTCCTCCGGGTGCGTCCAGTGCTCCTTGGCGTAGCTCAGGTAGAGATGCATCTGGCCCGCGTCGGCATGGGTAAACTTGCCGAGCTTCAGATCCACGATCACCAGGCACCGCAGACGACGGTGGAAAAAGAGCAGGTCGATCCGATACCACTCGTCGTCGATCCGCAGCCGCCGCTGCCGGCCGACAAACGCGAAGTCGCTGCCCAGCTCGAGCAGGAACGTCTCCAGATGCTGGGCGAGCGCGCCCTCCAGCTCCGTCTCCGAGTATTCGTCCCGCAGATTGAGAAACTCCAGCACCAGGGGATCGCGGATGGCCTCCTCTGCCGTGAGCACATCCCCGGGCTGCGGGCGGGCGCCCTTCTCCAGCATGGCCGGCTTGTTTTTCGACAGGGCGGTCCGCTCGTAGAACAGCGAGTTCATCTGCCGGTCGAGCTGCCGCACGCTCCAGCCGCCGCGCAGCGCCTCCGCATGGTAGAAGTCGCGCGCCTCCGGCGACCTCGCCGACACCAGCAGAACATAGTGCGACCACGGCAGCGGAAAGGCCTTGGCAAGGTCGCCCAGCGTCAATTTCCGCGACGCTGTCGCGGATTTCCCCAATTCTCCCGACACTGTCGGGAGAATTGCCGCCCGCTCCTTCGCCTTGGATTCTCCCGACACTGTCGGAAGAATCTCCGCAGCCGCCCTGCGTGCCAGCGTCGGCCCGATTTTTTCCGCCGGATACACCAGGTAGAACTGCCGGTATTTATTGAGATTTGTATAAGAAAAACCCTTACCGAAATGCGCGGTCAAATCCTCCGCCAGCCGTTTCAGCAATTCCTCCCCATACCCCGCCCGCTCTTTCCCGCCCTGCTCGAACTCCACGATCCGGCGGCCGACCTCCCAGTACGTGGCGGTCATCAGCGAATTTACCGCCCGGGCCGTGGTGCCCCGGGAGCTTTCCAGCAGTTTTCCGATGCCGCCGATCAGGCCGGTGTAGGCAGCCGGCACTGTTTTAGCGGGTTTTCCGGCTGGGCGTTTCTTCATGGCTTTCTCCACTTAAGCACGTGATCGGAGCGGTCGGCAAAGGGTTTTCACGCCGGCGGCATCGTTCCGAAATCGAGCTTCATCTTCGCCGTCTTCTCGTCGACGACGATTTTCGCCGTATAGGCCTTGCCCGACTTCGCCGAGACCAGGCCGGCCACGTCGAAGGGCTTGCCGTCCTTCCAGCCCTGCAGGACCGGCACGTAGTCCTCGGCGGCGAACACTTTTCCAAACGCGTTCTTCCACAGCTTCACCCCCGGCCAGCCCGCCGCCTCGAAATAGCCGCCGTGGTCCTGCAGGAGCTTGCCGGACTTCGGGCACTTCACGCCCTTCACCTTTGTCGGCTCCGGCGTGTGGATCACCAGCTTCTTCAGCGTCTCGTCGAGCACGAGGTCCGCCTCGTAGGCGCGGCCGCCCGTCGCCGATTTCAGCCCCGTGGCGTGATACGGTTTCTTTGCGAGGTGGCTCTCCAGCAGCGCGACAAACTCCGCCGCCTCCCACGCGCGGCCGAAAGCCGATTTCCACAACCGCACGCCCGGAAAGCCCGGCGCCTCGAAGAATGGCCCCCGGTCCAGCAGCGGCTCCTTCGACTTTGGGCACATCGCCCCCGCCACCGGCGTGCCGGCGGTCACGGGCACGACCGGCTCGTTGATCCCAGCGCGCGCGGTGTCCTTGATGAAGGCCGCCTTCATGCTCACGACATTGGCCAGTAGCGCGTCGAGAAATTCCGCGCGCGTCATCGGCGTCGTGTTGCGCTCCATCTTTTTCAGGATCAGCTCCCATTCGCCCGTGAGCTTCGCCGACAGCAGGCTGGGCGCGCGCGAGGCCAGCTCCCGGCACAGCAGGCGGCCGTTCTCCGTCGAGAGCAGCCGCGATTTCTCCCGTATCACAAATCCGCGTACAAGGATCTTCTCGATGATGTTGGCCCGCGTCGCCGCCGTGCCGATGCCCTTGTCCTTCATCACCTCGACCATCGCCTCGCGCTGCTCCTCGGGGATGTTCTCGTCGAAGGTCTCGCCCGCGTACTTCATCGCGTCGAGCAGGGTCGCATCCGTGAAGTGCTCCGGCGGCTTCGTCGTGAGCTCCTTCAGCGTCACCGCCTCCAGCATCTGGCTCTCGTTGATGGGCGGCAGCGCCACCGTCGGCTTCTGCTCGCGCTTCACCCAGCGGTTGAAGCCCGGAAAATCGATTTGCTCGCGCGTCGCCTTGAACACCGCCGGCGCATACGGCTCCGTCCCGCCCTCCTGGGTGTAGCGCCGCGTGACGCCGCGGTACTTTGCCGGCTCGTCGAGCGCCATCAGCGTCGTCTGCACCACCGTGAGAAACGCAAACAGGTCGTTCCCCGTCAGCGCGGGGATGCCGTTCAGCTCGCCCGTCGGCACGAGACCGTAGTGACCCTCCACCTGCTTGTCGTCGAAGGCCCGCGCCGCCACCGCCACCTTCTTCGGCATCAGTTCCTGCTGCGACAGATGCAGCGCCGGCCGCATCGCCTTCAGGTGCGCGTGCACGTCGGCGAGCGACGCGTACAGCTTGTCCTTCATGTCCTCTCGCAGGTAGCGGCAGTCCGTGCGCGGGTAGCTGATGAGCTTCGCGTCATAGAGCTTCTGCAGGATGGCGAGCGTGTCGGTCGCAGTCAGGCCGAACTTCTTCGACATCAGTTTCTGCATCTCCTGCAGGTCGAACGGCAGCGGCGGCTTCTCCGTGCGCGACGTCTTCTTTTCGGTCGCGCGATAGGTCGGCGGCGCCTTCGCCGACGCGGCGAACGCCTCCCCCTTCGCCTTGTCCCAGAAAACTTTCTTGTCCCGCTCGCTGCTCACCGCGGGAGCGCCGAGCAGTTTCACGCGGTCGGGCGACGCCGCGCAGGCGTCGAGCTCCGCCTTCGCCTCCAGCCCGCCAAACGTCCCGTACGCCTCCCAGAATTTCTGCGGCACGAAATTCTCGATCAACAGGTCGCGGGCGACGATCAACGCCAGCGTCGGCGTCTGCACGCGGCCCACCGACCACACCTTCCAGTCGCCGCGCCCGCGCGGCAGCGTCTTGGTCGCGAGCACCGTCACGTTCATGCCGACCAGCCAGTCCGCCTGGTCGCGCGTGAAGCCCGCCTGCGCCAGCCCGTTGTAGTCCTTCAGCGGCAGGCGCGAGGCAAAGGCCTCCTGCAGCCCTGACACCGTCATCGTCTGCGCCCACATCCGCGAATAGGTCGTGCCCGACGGCGCGCCGACGCCGCGCAGCGCTTTCCGGAAGATCACCTCGCCCTCGCGCTCGGCGTCGCAGCCGTTGACAATCTCGCAGCCCGCATGCGCCTTCGCCTCCTGCCGCAGCAGGTCCAGCAAACTACCGCCGTCCGCCCGCGGCTCCTCGACAAACTCCCACAGCTTCGTCGGCACGATCGGCAGGTCGTGGACATTCCACGCGCCGAACTTCGGGTCGTACGTCTCCGGTTTCGCCAGTTCAAACAGATGCCCGCGCGCCGACACCACGGTGAGTTCGGTGCCATCCGGCATCGTCCCGCGATGCGGCCCCTGCCCGCCGAATGACCCACCCGTCAGGGCAGCCGCAAAGTCCCGCGCCGCGGCGGGTTTTTCGGCAACAAGGAGGATTTTAGGCATCATTCGTTCCTACCATGGCGCGCGATTTGGCGACAAGCGCCGCGCACCGTCCGCCCGCAAATTCCCCTTTCCGCCGGGCTTGCCTTCAGCCGGATTTTCTCGCCGGACAGGAGGCGCCGTCGAACCACGTGCCTTCGACAAACGTCGTGGTGGGAATTTCCGGAACGCCGAATTTGTTGTGCTGCAGTTGGCCCGCCAGAATCTCCACCGCCGCGCTGCCCACCGTCCGGTGGTTCTGCCGCACGCCTGCCGTCCCGCCGCCGAGATCCTCCAAGAACACGTCCACAAACGCGAGGTCGCGGGGCACCTTGAGCCCCATTTCCCGGAGCAGCGGCAGAACAAAGCTCCCTTTGCTGATGATCACCTCCGGGCGGTGGCGTTTGATCCACTTCTCCAGATCGTCGCGGTCGGCGATCACCGGCGCGTTGTTTTCATTGAACCAACGGTCCACGGGATGCGGCGCGGGAAAGATATGCGCCGGCACCCGCTCGCGTGCCGGCAGGTGCTGCTGCTCGCAGAGAAAGCCTGCGGTCCAGAGATGGTCCACCGCATGGTCCCAGCCGCGGTGCATCACGAAACCGATGCGCCGGTAGCCCGCCAGCATCACCTTTTGCATCGCCAGCCGCACAATGTCGCACTGGTTGTTCGTCACGTTGTGCAGCACCGGCTGGTGCGGAAAGTAGTCGATCTTCACCGCGCTGAAATTCGGCCAGTCGAACTGCAGCGCGTCGCCCATCTCGCGGCCGTGCGACGCGAGGATGAGACCGTTGATCCCGCGCGCGTAGAGCATGCGGCTCAGGCGTCCGTCGGTCAGCCCCGGCTCCCGCACCCAGAAGTGCTCCAGCTTGAACCCAAGCTGGTTGGCCATCGCCTCCGCGCCCGCGTAGAACTCCGGGTGCGCCGTCACTGTTTTCCACCCCCACCGCGTCGTCCAGTTGGTCACGTAGGCCAGCGTCGGGATGTTGCGCCGCTCCATGATTTTTCCGCGGTAGGCCACCAGCGCGCGCATCATCGGGTCCGGGCGATAGCCCATTTTCTCCGCCAGCTTCTGGATACGCTGGCGTGTGGCCTCGGGCAGCCGCGGGTGGTTGCGCAGCGCGAGCGAGACGGTGGTGACATGCACCGCCGCTTTTTCGGCGATGTCCGCGAGAGTGACACGACGCTGGTCCATGGGGTTGCGGCATCAGGCCCGGTCCGGGCCTACGCTTCAAGTCTACAGTTAGCACGGCCGACCCGTTGTCGCCTCCCGGAGGCCTCGCCGATGCTTTCCGCCACGTCGCCAACCCCGGCGTCCACGCCCGTCTCGCCCACCATTTCTCTTTCGTTTGCTCCCGCTCGTTTCACTCTCACGTCCCATGGCGGCCACCCTTCCCTTTCTCGATCCGGACCAGCCGGTCGCGGCCCGAATCGACGACCTCGTCGCCCGCCTCTCGCTGCCGGAGAAGATCAACCAGCTCCTGCACGAGAACAACGCCGTGCCGCGGCTCGGCGTCCCGGCCTATAACTGGTGGAACGAGGCCTGCCACGGGGTCGGCCGCAACGGCCGCGCCACCGTCTTCCCGCAGGTCATCGGCCTCGCGGCCACGTGGAACCGCGCGCTCGTGCAGCGTGTCGCCGACACCATCGCCGACGAAGCCCGCGCCAAGCACCACGCCGCCCTCGCCGCCGGTCGTCACGGCCAGTACCAGGGCCTCACCTTCTGGACGCCCAACGTGAACATCTTCCGCGACCCGCGCTGGGGCCGCGGCCAGGAGACCTTCGGCGAAGATCCCTGCCTCACCGGCGAACTCGGCGCCGCCATGGTGCGCGGCCTCCAGGGGGACGATCCGAAGTACCTGAAGACCTCCGCCTGTGCGAAGCACTACGCCGTGCACAGCGGTCCCGAGCAGGAGCGCCACACGTTCGACGCCCGACCCACGCCCAAGGATCTCGCGGAGACCTATCTCCCCGCCTTCGGCAAGCTCGTCCGCACCGGTGTCGAGGCGGTCATGGGCGCCTACAACCGCACACTCGGCGAGCCGTGCTGCGCCAGCCCGTTTCTCCTCGGCGAGGTCCTGCGCAAGCGCTGGGGCTTCCGCGGCCACGTCGTGAGCGACTGCGGAGCCATCGACGACTTTCACCGCCACCACCACGTCACGCCCGATGCCGCTGCCTCCGCCGCCCTGGCAGTGAAAAACGGCTGCGACCTCAACTGCGGTTGCACGTACAACGATCTCGTCGTCGCCGTGCAGCGGGGCCTCATCACCGAGGCCGAGGTCGAGGTGTCACTCCGCCGCCTGCTCGCCACCAAGTTCAAGCTCGGTCTCTTCGACCCGCCGTCGCGCGTGCCGTGGTCCGGCCTTTCCACCGCCATCGTCGACTGCGACGCCCACCGCGCCCTCGCGCGCACCGCCGCCGTCGAGTCCATCGTGCTGTTGAAAAACAACGGCGTCCTCCCGCTGCGCGCCGACCACGAGAGCCTCCTCGTCACCGGCCCCACCGCCGCCAACGTCCCCGCCCTCCTCGGCAACTACTACGGTTTCTCCCCGCGCATGGTCACGCTGGCGGAAGGCATTTTGGAGCGCGCCCCCGAAAGCTGCCGCGTCGTGTACCGCATGGGCTGCCCGCTCTCCAGCCCGATGGCCCCGGGCGTCAACTACACCTTTGGCACCGCCGCCGAAAACGAGATCACCATCGCCGTCCTCGGCCTCGATCCCTCCCTGGAGGGCGAGGAGGGCGACACCGTCGCCTCGTCGTCCGGCGGCGACCGCGACGTGATCGAGCTGCCCCAGGTCCAACGGAACTTTCTCATCGAGCTGCGCCAGCACGCCCGCAAACTCGTCGTCGTGCTCACCGGGGGCGGCGCGATCGCCGCGCCCGAGGTCCACGATCTCGCCGACGCGGTGCTTCAGGTGTGGTATCCGGGCTGCGAGGGCGGCCGTGCGCTCGCTGCCGTGCTCTTCGGCGACGTTTCCCCGTCGGGCAAACTCCCCGTCACCGTGCCGCGCCGAACCGCCGACCTTCCGCCGTTCGACGACTACGCCATGCGTGGCCGCACCTATCGCTTCGCCACGATCCCGCCGCTCTACCCGTTCGGTTTCGGCCTCGGCTACGCCCGCCTCGGCTACGGCTCCCTCGCGCTCGGGGCTCCCACACTCGTCGCCGGCGGATCGCTCGTCGCCGCCACGACTCTCACCAACTTCAGCGACCGCGCCGTCGTGGAAACGGTGCAGTGTTACCTGATCCCGCCACAGGACTGGCCGGAAGCCCCGCTGGCGACCTTGGTCGACTTCCAGAAGATTTCGCTGCCCGCTGGCGCCAGCGTCCCCGTCACGTTCACGTTGCCCGCCGCCGCCTTCGCCCAAGTCGACGCCACCGGCCGCTCGGTCCATGCCCCCGGCACTTACACGCTCGTCGTCGGCTCCGCTTCGCCCGGCACGGTCGCGACCGCCCTCGGCGCCCCCGCCCCGGCCACCGCGACTGTCCGGCTGATTTAGGTGCTGCGTCGGGCGCGCCGCGACCGCCACCCTGTTGCTCCACCCCACCCCATGACCAGCGACCCCACGCAGAAACTCTCCGTCCGCGAGAAACTCGGCTACAGCTGCGGCGACGCCGCCGCGAACTTCGTCTTCATGACGATGATCCTCTTCCAGTCGAGTTTCTACACCGACGTGTTCGGGATCACCGCCAGCGCCGCCGCCACGATCCTCATGGTCGCCCGCCTCTGGGACGCGTTCTTCGATCCGCTCATGGGCGTCGTCGCCGACCGGACCCAGACGCGCTGGGGCCGCTTCCGCCCGTGGGTGCTGTGGACCGCCCTGCCCTGGGCCGTCGTCATGGTCCTGGCCTACTCGACTCCGACCGGGTGGACCATGGGCTCGATGATCGCCTACGCCGCGATCACCAACATCCTCCTGATGACGCTCTACTCGATGAACAACATGCCGTACTCTGCCCTCGGTGGCGTGATGACGGGCGATGTCAACGAGCGCGCCAGCCTCAACTCCTACCGCTTTGTCTCGGTCAACATCGCACAGTTCCTCGTCGGCGGCCTCACCCTCCCACTCGTCGCCAAGTTCGCCGTCGGCAGCGACCGTCAGCACGGCTGGCAGATGACGATGACCGTGTGGGCCGTCCTCTGCCTCGTCCTCTTTCTCATCACCTTCTTCACGACGCGCGAGCGCATCAAGTCGGTCACCGCCGAAATCTCCTCTCCGAAACAGGACTTTGCCGACCTCGTGAAAAACAGCCCGTGGATCGTCATGTTCGCCATGACGCTCATCCACTTCGCGATTCTCTCCTTCCGCGGCGGTGCGTTGTACAACTACTACCACCACTACGCCGACAAGACCGCGCTCTACGACTTTGTGGCCAAGCTCGGCCTGACCGCCCCGCCCCTCGCGCCCGGCGCGCCGACGCCCGGCGGCCTCCTCGAATGGCTCGGCTACATCGTCCATGCCGACCGCTCCAATCTCGCCGGCTCAAATGTCGCCGATGTCGCCAACAGCATCTTCAACATGCTGGGGACGGGCACGATCATTATCGTCATCCTGCTTTCGCCGCAACTGGCCAAGAAGTTTGGAAAAAAGGCCGTCGCCGTCACCGGCTTCGCCCTCACTTCCGTCGTCTCCGCCTCCCTCTATTGGGTCTCGCCCACCAACGTCACCGGCATGGTGCTCAACACCATTCTCTGGTCCCTGACCTACGCCCCGACGATCCCGCTCATCTGGGCGATCTATGCCGACGTCGCCGACTACTCGGAATGGAAAACCGGCCGCCGCTTCACCGGTATCGTCTTCGCGACGATCGGCTTCGCTCTCAAATCCGGCCTCGCCCTAGGTTCCTCCTCCTTCCTCTGGATCATGGCCGGCTTCTACGCGTACGATCCCAAGCAGACACCCAACGCCCAGACGCTCGAGGGCTTCCGCGCCTGCAGCGGCCTGATCGTCGCGCTCCTCTTTGCGATCTGCACCGTCCTGCTCATCGTCTACAAGCTCAACAAGGCCCTCACACTCCAGATCTCCGACGAACTCGCCGCCCGCCGCGCGAAACGCACCGCCGCCTGACGCCATGCGCCGCCTTCTCCTGCTCACACTCGCCCTCGTCCTCTCGGCGGCCGCCCGGGCCGAGGACGGCTATCGCCTCTGGCTCCGCTACGATCCTGTCGCCGATGCCGCGCTCCGCGAACGCTACATCGAGACCACACGCACAATCGTCTTCGCCACTCCGACCGGCAAGGAGTCGCCGACGATTGCCGCCGCGCGCGAAGAACTCGCCACCGGCCTCAAGGGACTGCTGGGCGTCGATGTCACCGTCTCCGTTGAAAAGGCCTCCAATGCTCCAGCCGGCACCGGCGAGGAGGGCTACGCCCTCTCCTCCCCCGGCCGCAGTTCGATCCTCATCTCCGCCTCGCGCGACATCGGCGTCCTCTACGGCGCCTTCGCCCTGCTCCGCCGCTTGCAAACCCGCCGCCCACTCGCCGACCTCGCCGTCACCAGCGCTCCGAAGATCCAGCGCCGCCTCCTCAACCATTGGGACAATCTCGACCGCTCCGTCGAGCGCGGCTACGCCGGTCAGTCCCTCTGGGAGTGGGACAAGCTCCCGGGCGAACTCAGCCCGCGCTACCGCGACTACGCCCGCGCCAACGCCTCCCTCGGTCTCAACGGCGTCGTCCCCGTCAACGTCAACGCCAACGCCCGGTTCCTCACCGCCCCCTACCTCGCCAAACTCGCCGCCCTCGCCGGCGTCTTCCGGCCCTACGGTATCCGCGTCTACCTTACGGCACGCTTCAGCGCGCCGATCGAGATCGGCGGATTGAAGACCGCGGACCCGCTCGATCCGGCTGTGATCAAATGGTGGACCGAAAAATCCGCCGAAATCTATCGCGCGATCCCCGACTTAGGCGGCTTCCTCGTGAAGGCCAACTCCGAGGGCCAGCCCGGCCCGCAGGCGTATAACCGCACCCACGCCGACGGCGCCAACCTCCTTGCCGACGCTGTCGCGCCGCATGGTGGCATCGTCATCTGGCGCGCCTTCGTCTACGACGACAAGGTCCCCGACGACCGCCACAAGCAGGCGGTCAACGAATTCCGACCCCTCGACGGCCAGTTCCGCGCCAACGTCGTCGTGCAGGTGAAGAACGGCCCCATCGACTTCATGCCCCGCGAGCCGTTTCACCCGCTCTTCGGCGCGATGCCCAGGACGCCCCTCGCGCTCGAATTGCAAATCACCCAGGAGTACCTCGGCGGCTCGACCGAACTCGCCTTCCTCGCCCCGATGTGGCGCGAGGTGCTCGACGCCGACACC
>JAPLTR010000747.1 GCA_026398065.1 Verrucomicrobiota bacterium
AAGCGGCGCCAGACGACCTTCGCCGGCGTCGAGGTCCTGCCGCTGCTGCCGGACGAGATCGACGTCGAGATCCGCGACGAGGACATCCGCGTGGACGTCTATCGTTCCTCCGGCAAGGGCGGTCAGGGCGTGAATACCACGGACTCCGCCGTGCGCCTTACGCACATCCCGACCGGCATCGTCGTCGTCTGCCAAAACGAGCGTTCGCAGATCAAGAACAAGGCGACCGCGATGAACGTGCTCAAGGCCCGCCTCTACGAAAAGAAACAGGATGAGCAGCGCGCCGAGATGGACAAGTTCTACGGTGAGAAGGGCGAGATCGGCTTTGGCGCCCAGATCCGCAGCTATGTCCTTCAGCCCTACCAGATGGTGAAGGATCTGCGCACCGGCATCAGCACCAGCGACACGCAGGGCGTCCTCGACGGCGACCTCGACCGGTTCGTGAACGCCTGGCTGCGCGCCGGCTGCCCGCGCCACCGCAACAAGGACATCCAGATGGAGGACTGACGCGGCGCACGACGCCGCGAATGTCCAATGCCTAATGACCAATGTCGCAGGCCTCGCGAGTGTCTGTGTCCTCGATTTTTTGGGGCGCTGTCTGCATTGGTCATTAGACATTAGGCATTAGTCATTCCATCCTCTGCGCCATGCCTAGCCTCGCCTACGAACACATCCGCTCCACGCTCGCCGCGCAGCCGTTGTTCGAGGACAAGACTTGGCAGCTCTCGCCCGAGGCGTGGCCGCTCACGTCCGATCAGCATGCCCAGCTCGAGGCCATCGGCGCCGCGTGCCTGGAGTTTCATCAGGCGCTGGAGTCGCTTTACCTGCGCTCGGCGGCGGGGAAGAACCTGCTCCGCAACAAGCCGCTCCTCGCCCCCTGGGTCGCCGACTACCTTGACCGCGGCAAGCCGCCCGCGCTCGTCGCGCACGCGCGGGACCCGAAGAACCGCGGGGCGTTTCCCACGGTCCTGCGGCCCGACCTGCTGCTGACCGACGAGGGCTTTGTCCTCACCGAACTCGACTCCGTGCCCGGCGGGATCGGGCTCACGGCCTTTTTGAACCGTCTCTACGGCGGGGCGTCCGATCCCGCGATCCTCGGGCACGGCGACGCGATGATCCGGAATTTCCACGCCTCCCTTGCGGCGCTTCGGCCCGGCGTGCCGAACCCTCTGATCGCGCTCGTCGTCAGCGACGAGGCGGCCACCTACCGTCCCGAGATGGAGTGGCTCGCGCACCAGCTGCAGGTGCTCGGGAAACGGGTGTTCTGCATCCGGCCCGAGGATATCTTCCCCCTGGAAAACTCCCTGTTCTACGATTCCGACGGCAATCCGGAGAAAATCGACGTGCTCTACCGGTTCTTCGAGCTGTTCGACCTGGCCAACGTGCGCACGGAGCGATTCATCTTCGAGTCGTGGACGGCGGGAGAGGTGGCCATCGCGCCGCCGATGCGGCCTTTTCAGGAGGAGAAGCTCACGCTCGCGCTGTTCCACCATCACCTCCTGCAGGACTTCTGGGCCGAGGCGCTTTCGGGCAAGGCGCTCAAGCTTCTCCGCGCCCTGATCCCGCCGTCGTGGGTGATCGATCCCGCGCCCCTCCCGCCGGGAGCCGTGCTCGACGGCCCCCGCGTCGGCGGCCGCGCGCTCAGCGACTGGCGCGAACTGTCGGGCGCCTCGCAAAAGGAGCGCGACCTCATCATCAAGATTTCCGGCTACCACGAGACCGCCTGGGGGGCGCGCAGCGTGGTGCTCGGCAGCGACTGTTCGCGCGAGGAGTGGCAGGCGGGTGTCGCGCACGCGATCGAGCTCGCGCCGACGAACCTCCACCTCCTCCAAGCCTACAAGAAACCCCGGCGCATCGAGCACCCGTTGTACGACGTCCGCGCCGATGCCGCCGGTGCGACCGCCGCGCCGGTCGCCGCGGTGCCGAAGGCCGGTCGGCTCCGGCTCTGCCCGTACTATTTCGTCATCGACGGCCGCGCCCAGCTCTCCGGTGCGCTCGCGACCTTCTGCCCGCCCGACAAGAAAATCATCCACGGGATGACCGACGCCGCCCTGCTGCCCTGCCGCGTGGTGGCGACCGGCTGAGCCGGGCGGCTGGGCGGGGCAGGGGGCGGTGTTTTTTCTCTGCGTCATCCCGCTTGCTCCCCCGTAGGGTTTTGTCCTTAACGAAGCCGTGCGTAATCCCGTCGCGCCCTCCGCGAATTTTTCACTCACCAAACGACAGCGCGCCCTCCTCGCTGCGGCGCTCGTCGCGCTTGGTCCCACGGTCTCGCCGGTCCGCGCACAGAGCGAGCTCGCGGCGGTTCGCACCCGGGCCGAGCAGGGCGACCCCGAGGCGCTGAACGGCCTCGCCAACGCCTACGCCAACGGCCAGGGCGTGCCCCAGAATCTCGCCGAGGCCGTCCGTCTTTACCAGCAGGCCGCCGACCGCGGGCTGGCCCCCGCGCAGTTCAACCTTGGCATGATGCACGAGCTGGGCCGCGGCGTGAAGGCCGACATCCAGACCGCGTTCAAGTTTTACCTGAAGGCCGCCGAGCAGGGCTTTGCGCCCGCGCAGTTCAATGTCGGCAACATGTATGCCGGCGGCATCGGCGTGAAACAGGACTTTTTTGAGGCGTCGCTGTGGTTCCGTCAGGCCGCCGACCGCGGCGTGCCGGAAGCGCAGTACAATCTCGCCCTGGCGTACGAACTCGGGCGGGGCGTCGCCAAGGACGAGGTGGCTGCGCAAAAATGGTACCGCGCCGCCGCGGGCCAGGGCTATGCGCGCGCGCGCTACAATCTCGCGCTGATGCTGGAGGAGGGCCGGGGTTCCGCCGCCGACCCCGCCGGGGCGATGGAGTTCTACCGGGCCGCCGCGCTGCAGAACTACGCGCCCGCGCAGAACAATCTCGGCATTCTGCTCGCGGAAGGGCGCGGTGCGCCGGCCGATTTGCCGCAGGCCTATGCGTGGCTGTCCATCGCGGTTGAGAATGGCGCGAAGCCCGTGGGCCGCGATCTCGTCGCGCAGCAGTTTTCATCTGCGCAGCTCGCGCAGGCCAACGTCGCCGTGGCCAGGCTCCGCGCGCAGCTCGGCAGCCGCGACACCCCTGCCGTGCCGGCCGCTCCCACGCTCGCCGCCACGGCTCCGGCGTCGGGCGGCGATCCCGACCTCGCCGCGCGTTTCGCCGCGGCCCAGGCCGAGCTCGCCAAGCTCCGCACCGAGCACGAGCGCCTGACCGCGAAGCTGGAAAAACTTTCGGACGCCTTAAACGACGCCCGCGCGGAGAACGCCCGGCTGACCGCCGTCGTCGAGACTGCGCAGCGCGAACGCGCAAATTTCGACTCCCGCCTCGCCGCCTCGGCGCAGCTCCTCGAACGCGAGCGCGCGGCGCTGCAGCAGCGCGTCACGACCGCCGAGACCGCCGCGCGCAACGCCGCTGCCAGTGGCACCGCGGCTCCCGCCAAAACGGCGCCGGACCCGGCGTTGGAGATGCTCCGCGCCCAGGTCGAGCAACTGACCCGGGACAGCGCGGCCTTGCGCACCGAGAAGGAGCAGGCCCAGCGCGAGATCGCCGACCTCACGACGCAGTTGAAGAGCGCCCAGACAGCTGCCGCGGCCGCGCCGGCCTCGACTCCCGCAGCTCCAGGTTCGA
>JAPLTR010000740.1 GCA_026398065.1 Verrucomicrobiota bacterium
GCCACGACGCGCTGCCGGAAAAACCCCGCGGCTGAGCGCGGAGTAAGAACCGATTTCCAACCGATGCTCGTTTCCGAAATATTCTACTCCCTCCAGGGCGAGGGCGAGCTGACGGGTGTGCCGTCGGTGTTTGTCCGCTCGAGCGGGTGCAACCTGCGCTGCGCCTGGTGCGACACGCCGTACGCCTCGTGGAACCCCGAGGGCGACACGAAGACCGTCGCCCAGATCCTCGGGGAGGTGCAGTCGCACGCCGCGGCCCGGCATGTCGTGCTGACCGGCGGGGAGCCCATGCTCGCCAAGGACATGCGCCCGCTCGCGGCGGAGCTCAAAAAACTCGGCCATCACATCACCATCGAGACGGCGGCGACCGTGGCGCCGGACGGCATCGCCTGCGACCTCGCCTCGCTTTCACCCAAGCTGCTCAATTCCGCGCCGGACGCGCAGGAGCACGGCGTTTGGCGGAAGAAGCACGAGGCGACGCGCTGGCAGCCCGACGTGGTCCGCCAGTGGATCGACGCGTATCCGTACCAGTTCAAATTTGTCGTCGCCCGGCCGGAAGACGTCGAGGAACTGGAGCACATGCTGGCGGCCCTGCATCGCGAGATCCCGCGGCACAAGGTGCTGCTCATGCCCGAGGCCACCACCTTGGAGAAGATGCGCGGGCGGGCGTCGTGGCTCGGGGAACTGTGCAAGGCGCGCGGCTATCGCTACGCGCACCGGCTCCACATCGAACTTTACGGCAACAAGCGCGGCACCTGACGGTCGGGGACTATCACCCATGAACCTCGCCATGCCCACCGGGCCCGATCCGCTGCGGAAGCTATCCGAAGAACTGCACGCGCTGGCGGAGGAGTTTCGCGAACGGAAGGTGACGCTGAGGGAAGTCATGTCGACGCTCGGCGGGCGCGCTTCGGGACTCGTGATCGTGATCCTGGCCCTGCCCTTCTGCTCGCCGATCTCGATCCCCGGCCTGTCTGTGCCGTTTGGGGCGGTGATCCTCGTGCTCGGGCTGTGCTACGTGGCGGGCCGGCCACCGTGGCTGCCGCGACGGCTGCTGGCGGTGGAGCTGCCGCCGCGCTTTTTCCGCGCCGTGCTGGAGGGTGCGAGCAAGTTCATCGGCTGGATCGAGCGCCGGCTGCACCCGCGCTGGGCCTGGGTGACGGGCTCCACGGCGATCATGCGCGCGCACGGGCTGCTGGTGTGCGCCGGGGCGTTTTTGCTGCTGCTGCCGCTGGGCGGCATCCCCTTCACCAACACCCTGCCCGCCCTCGTGGTGGTGATCGGCACCCTGGGGATGATGGAGCGGGATGGCGTCGCCGTGGCGGCGGCCTACGGCATCCTGATCGCGACAGGGGTGTACTTCGCGACCTTTGCCGGCGTGGTGATCGAGCTGTTCGACAAGGCCCGGCAATGGATCGCGGGTTGATGAACTAGACAGCGAAGCGGGGGCTGCCTATGTTTTCCCCATGAGCTCCCCCACTCTGCCCGGCGATGTTTCGGACATCGGCCAGATCGCTCTCGTCGTCAGCGATGTGGCCAGGGCCACGATATTTTACCGCGATGTGCTGGGGCTGAAGTTTCTGTTTCCCGCCGGCCCCCATCTCGCGTTTCTCGCCGCCGGCAGCGTGCGGATCATGTTGAGCACGCCGCAGGGACACGGCGAGGCGGGGAGGAACTCGATCCTGTATTTCAAGGTGACCGATGTCGTCGGAACGCATGCGGCGATCCTGGCCCGCGGGGCCACCAATGAGCGGGCGCCGCAGCTCACCGCGAAGATGCCGGACCATGAGCTGTGGATCGGCTTCGTGCGCGATCCCGACGGAAACCTCGTCGGGCTGATGGAAGAGAAGCGCTGAGGCGGTGCGCCACAGCCGTGGCGAGAACCGGGGCGCACAGTGGCGAGGCACTTGCCGCCCGCGGGACGGTGTGCAGCTTGGGCGCCTGACCATGAGCGCTGCCGCATCGATGCCACCCGCGAGAAAACTGCACTATGCGTGGATCGTAGCTGGGGTGACCTTTGTCACGCTGCTGGCGGCAGCCGGGGCTAGGGCAACGCCGGGGGTGACGATTTTGCCCTTTGGCAACGAGTTTCAGTGGAGCCGGGCGAAGGTCTCATCGATCATCTCGATCAACATCTTTCTCTACGGGCTGATCGGGCCGTTTGCGGCTGCGCTGTACCAACGCTTCGGACTGCGGCGCTCGATGCTGGCGGCGATGGGGCTGCTGAGCGCGGGCTACGGGCTCTCCATGCTGGCGACGGCCTACTGGCACTTTGTGCTCCTCTGGGGCTTCGTCGTCGGCGCGGGGTCGGGCATGGCGGCGACCGTGCTCGGGGCGGCGGTAGCCAACCGCTGGTTTACCGAGCGGCGCGGCCTCGTGATGGGCGTGCTGACCGCCAGCACCGCGACCGGGCAGCTGGTTTTCCTGCCCTCGCTGGCCTCGGCGGTGACCGCGGGCGGCTGGCGGGCGGCGCCGATGATCGTCGCGCTGGCGACGGTGGCGGTGATGCCGCTGATCTGGTTTTTCATGCGCGACGATCCGCGCGACGTGGGGCAGCGGCCCTATGGCGAAACGGGTGCGCCGGCCCCGGCCCCCGCGACCGCCAGCCCGGGCAATCCGGCCGCGCGTGCCCTGGCGGTGCTGGTCGAGGCGGTGCGGGTGCGCGACTTCTGGCTGCTGGCGGGCTCGTTCTTCGTCTGTGGGGCGAGCACCAACGGCCTGATCGGCACGCACCTCATCCCGGCGGCGTTCGACTGCGGGATCCCCGAGGTGCGCGCGGCGGGCCTGCTCGCCGCGATGGGGCTCTTCGACCTCGTGGGCACCACGGCCTCGGGGTGGCTGAGCGACCGCTACAACTGCCGGTATCTGCTCTTCGGATACTATGGGCTGCGCGGGCTGTCCCTGCTGTTTCTCCCCCAGGCGTTGCTCGGGCCGGCGGCGGGGCTGGGCGTCTTCGCCGTGATCTACGGGCTCGACTGGATCGCGACCGTGCCGCCGACGGTCCGCCTGACCGGGGAGGTGTTTGGCCGCGAGAAGGCGAGCATCGTGTTCGGCTGGGTGGTCGCGAGCCACCAGGTGGGCGCGGCGTTTGCCACGTATGCCGCCGGGGCGCTGCGAACCTACTATGGAAGCTACGCGCCGGCGTTTCTGGGCGCGGGCGCGCTGTGCCTGATCGCCGCGGTGGGCGTGCTGCCGATCACGAAAACACGGCGGATCCCGCATGCACAACCGGCGTGAGGTCCGGCGGGACGGAGACTTTGCGCCGTCACCCGCCATATGACTTAAAACCAAGGGGGTTTCCCTTGCGGGATCGGCGCGCCGCCGGCTAGCTTGGCCAAGACGTCCACCCTTCATGATCCTGGCCTCTCGGCGCGCCGGTTCCGGCCGCCGAACCCCAAGTCGTCGCCACGGTGTTCGCCATCGCGGGGGGCCTCGCGGCGCCCATGTCCGGAGAACTCCGCCCGGTCCTCAGGCAAGTGGACGGCGGCGACCGCGGGATCAGGCGCTTTGCCCTTTCGCTGGACGTGCCGGAGACCACGCGGAAACTGGACCTCGTCGTGCGCCTCCGCTGGCGGGAAAGCGACACCGCCGACTGGCTGCAGGCGCCTCCAATCTCCCTTGAGGCCTCACCCGTGACGTGGAAGGCGACCCTCGGGCGCTTCCTCAAGGAATTGCCTGGCGCCTGCGTGCCGGGCAGCGACAGGGTGATGGCCCTTTTTTTGCGCGCAGGGCTGCCGGTGAACGAGGGAACGGACGCCACGCAGGTGTGGTTTGCGGACGCGTCGGCGGACCTCGACCCGGCGATCCCGCGCCGGGTGACGATAATCTTCAAAGCCGGCCTCGACGGCCAGCCGGAAGTCGCGCCAGGGGGGCGCGCCGGCGAGGTCAAAGTGTTCGTCGACACAAATCTGATGGCGCAGCTGGACCGCGATCCGGTCGCACAAGAGAGCCTCGAGCGGGCGCTGCAAACAGCCCGCGCCTTCGCGACACCCGCGCTGTGATCACCCGGCGCTCGTTCGACCCGCGCTCCCGCTCCGCCCGTTTTTTATGAACACCCTCCGTCGTTTCCGTCTCCCGCTGGCTGCGCTGGTATGCGCAATTTTCATGGCTTCCGGCCGTGCCGCCGAGGGCGACAGCCCGCTCGCCATCGCCGTGCTCGACCTCGAAACCACGGATCCCAAGCTCAAGGAAACCTCCACCCATGCCACGCTGCTGCTGACCGCGGTGCTTTCCGCCGAGGAGGGCCTTGTGTTGGTCGAACGCCAGGACCTCGCCAAGGTGCTGGGCGAGCAGGAGCTGGGCGTTTCGGGACTGGTCTCCACGGAGACGGCCGCACGCATCGGCCACCTGACCGGGGCGCGCGTGCTCGTCACGGGGCGGCTATTTAACGTCACGGGCGAGACGATGGCGGCCTTGAAAATCATGGGGACGGAGACGGGCCGGGTATTTGCCCAGACTGCGACCTTTCCCTCCGGGTCGGCTCCGACCGAGGCGATCAAGAAAATGGGGGACGAACTCGCGAAGCTGCTCCGCGACAAAAAAGGGGTGCTGGTGGCCAAATTCATCAGCCGGGAAGACCGCGTGACACGGTTGAAGGAGAAGGCGGTCGGCCGCAGTCTGCCTTCGCTTGCGTTGACCATCCCGGAGCAACACCTCGGGCCAGCGGTCTCAGACCCGGCGGCGGAGACGGAAATCGGCCTGATCCTCAGAGAGGCCGGATTCACACTCTTGAGCGGCGCCGCGGCCGAATCAGCGGACATTCGCATCAGCGGCGAGGCTTTCAGCGAGACCGGTATCCGGCGCGGCAGCCTCATCTCCTGCCGGGCGCGCGTCGAGGTGAAGGCCGTGGAACGCGCGGGCGGCAAGATCGTGCTGATGGACCGGCAGACCACCGTCGCCGTCGACACGGCGGAGCACATCGCAGCCAAGCTCGCGCTGCAGCGCGCCGGGGCGGAGCTGGCCGAACGCCTCGCCGACGCACTGTTGGCGGCGAAACCCTGAGCAATCCCTTCCCCTGTCCCGTGCCCGTTCGACTCCTGCTCCTCGTCACCCTTTTCATTCCGTGCCTGTACGCGGCCGACGCGCCACGTGTCGCTGTGATGGATTTTTCTCCGCCGGACGCCGCGGGCGTGGCGGACGCGGCCACCGTGGACTTTTCGCGGGAAGTGCAAGCCCGCCTGTTGGTGGATAGTGACTATGTGTGGGTGGAGCGCCAGGAATTCGATCGGATCGTGAGCGAGACCAACCTCCTCGCCCTCGGCGGGTCGGACCCCGCCGCAGCCATGCGGCTCGGCCATTGGCTCCACGCAGATCTGATCGTGCGCGGCGAATTCAGGCCCGCGGCGCTGAAAGAAGGCGAACTGAGACTGGAAGTGATCGACCCCGTACGCGCCGACGTGCTGGCGAGCCGCGTACTGCCTGCGAAGATGACCGTGGGCCGACGCCTTCACCCCGCGGCCGGGGAGACCGAAGCGACCGCCGCGGCCGTGCTTTCCGCCCTGGCGGAGGCGAAGGCCGCCCGGGCCAAGGCGGCCGATCAAATCGTGGTGGCGCCGCTCTATTTCAAGAATGCGGGATCCAGCGAACGACTCAACTTCCTGGAAGAGCGACTCGGCGCGGGAGTCGCGGCCGCGGCGACGAGGGAAGCCGGATGCCGTCTGCTCCGCTTTCCCCGCCCGGCAGAGGCCAGCGAGGAGACGGAGCTGGCACTGGGCGGGCTCACCGATGCCGATCCGAAGGCGTGGCAGAAGGTGGCCGACGTCTACCTGTGGGGATCATTTGAGGAAACCGGCGGAGAGGG
Source organism: Verrucomicrobiota bacterium (assembly GCA_026398065.1). Lineage (GTDB taxonomy): Bacteria > Verrucomicrobiota > Verrucomicrobiia > Opitutales > Opitutaceae > GAS368. The sequence goes on from JAPLTR010000740.1 coordinate 5,801, forward strand.
ACGGCCTTTTGAGGAGGTGCCGGTAAAGATCACGGTGCAGGTGTGGAACGGCGCGGGTGCGCCGCGCGACGTCAACTGGACGGGGTCGGCCGGCGAACTGGCCGCGGGTGTGCGGACGGTCGCCAGCGAGGCCTTGCGGGCGGCGCGGGAACTCGACCGCGCCGCCCCGCGGGACGAGGGAGAACGGGGCCGCGTGGCCGCCGCCCTGGCGGACCGCGCCCGCGAGATCCTCCGCAAGATGGACCAGAACTTCTGGGTGCCGCCCAATATGGCGAAAAGCGACTTCGTGCGCTCGGCCGCCGGCCGGCAGCTCCATGCGTACCGTCTCCGACTTTTGGACACGGCCTGTTTTTCGACCCGCTCAACCGTCCGCTGCAGTCGGAACGAGTTCAGGCCGCCTGGGACCCGGCAAATCCACTGGCCCCGCTGACCTCGCGCCGCGGGCACTGGCGCCACGTGGCCGACCGGCAGGCGCAGGCGCGGCGATTCGGCCGAAACGCCGCCGGCGTCCCCGACCGGACGATCCTCTGCGCCGCGGCGGGCGCCACCCAGGACCTGCTAAGCTGGCTGGAGACCGGCGCTCCGGGCGAGACCCTCAGCAGCGAGGAAAAGCAGGCGCAGGCGAAGGCGGCGCGCCTCGTGTGGAGCCGCGAGGTACTCGGCGTCAACCGGCTCGCGCGGCAGCTGGCGACGAAGCCCGCCTGGCTGGAGGAGGCCAATGCCGCCTGGACTCGCCAGCTCAACTCCTCCGATCCGGTGATCGCCCGCGAGCAGCTGCAGTTGCTCTGGCCGGAGCTGAAGAGCGCGATCGGCACGGTCCTGCGCGGTGGAGGCCCCGCTCCGACCGGCGGGAGGCAGAATGACGCGCTGACGCGACATATTCTGGGAACGTACAAGCAGTTTGGACAGATTGAAGCGGCCGAGCGCATGCTCGACGAGGCTTGGAACGCTGCGCCGCTGGTGTCGAAGGCACGCACTCGCATCACCGGGGAGTCGAGCCCCCCACGCGACGGCCCGTGGCAGGCCGCCCCTTCACCGGCCCGGCCGGCGAACCCCGCGATTCCAGGCGCGAGCGCGGCGGAGGAACCTCCGCAGCTTGACGCCTTCCTCCGGCCGATGGAGCCCTGGCCGCTGGTGACCTATCAGCCGGGTCAGAACGGCGTGCCGCTGGAAAAGAAGCTGAACCGCGAGATCACCGGTCTCGCCGTGCATCGCGGGGCGTTGTGGATCGCAGAGGCGACCCAGCAGCCCCTGCCGCGCCAAGTCGGGCAAAACCCACAGGGCAGCACCTATCTGTGGCGCTACGACCCGGTCTCGCGGCAGACGAAATTCGCCACCACCCAGCTGGCAAAGCATTCGACGGTGCGCGGCCTGGTCCCGGCGGGGGACGATCTCTGGCTCGGATTCGACGCGGACGGCGTGTGGCGCTGGACCGGCGGCGCGGGCGAGATTCGACGATTCACCGGGGAAGACGGACTGGTCACACCCCGGATGTTGGCCGGCCAGGGGACGAAGGATGCCGTATTTTTCCTCGGGGGCACGCCACCGAATTTCGTCATCGGCCAGTACGATCTGGCGAGCGGCAAGTGGTCGGCGATCACCACGCCGCCGGTGTCCTCCGGCATGGCCAGCATGGCCCAAATGATGGGTGGCCAGCCCCCGGCGCTGCCCGCGCTGGCCGTGTTCGGCGAATGGCTTGGCATCTCGACGCCGACCACGACATTCTACAACCGCACCACGCGGGAGTGGGTGAATCTTCTGGCCGTGGGAGCCGGAGCCCAGCTGCGTCCGGGAATGGCTCAACCCGTCATGATGAGCTCGATGATCAGCGCGGACGAAAAGGGTTTCTGGCTCGGCGGACCGAACCTGCTGATTTTCCTCGATCCGGCGGCGCCGAAAGAACGGCGCGTCGTCGCCAAGCCGCCCGGCGCTCCCGTCGCCGCCGTGCATCAGGGACGCTGGCTCTGGCTGCTGGTCGACGAAATGCTGCGCACTTCCTCGCTCGTGCTGTTTGACAAGCAGACGGAAAAAATCGTGGGCCGCACGGTCCTGCCGGTGCGCGGGATGAACAAACTGGCCGCCAACGGGACGCATGTCTGGGTCGGTGGTTCACAACTCGTGGAAGTGGTGGTGCACGGCGTGGACGGGCTGGAGGCCGCCGCCGCGACGGTGTCGGCGACGACCCCGGCGGACTCGGCCAGCGGATGGACGCCGCTGCATGCCGCGGTCGAAAACGGCGATCTCGCTACCGTGCGCGAACTGCTCGCGCGGGGAGAAAAGCCCAACACGCTGTCGCACGCGGGGGAGTTTCCCTTGTTGCTGGCCGTCGCGCAGGACGATCTCGACAAGACCAAGGCTCTGCTCGATGCCGGGGCCGACGCCAATTTGCAGCCGCCCCCCACCGTCGTCCTCAGGAAACAAACCGACGCGGGCTTGCCAAGATGGGACCGGATTCGCCACCTCGACGCCACCGCTCCCCCGGCGCAACCGACCGATCTCAAGGTGGAACTCGACACCGCCGGCAACGTGGTGCTCTCGTGGCAGGATCGGGCGGACAACGAGAGCCTCTATCAGGTCGGGCGCGGTCAGGTTCGGGCCGATTTCGTCACGGCGCTGGATTTCTATCTGCCTGCCAACACGACCCGCTGGACCGACCCCATCGCCCACGCCGCCAGGGAGCAGCTGACCTATCAAGTGATCGCGGTCAATGGGGCCAATGCCGGCCCGCGCGAGGTCGACCAGGCGACGGAGGTCCGCCTCACTCCAACCGAGGCCAGCACGCCCGCCAAGCCGCCGGCCGGTCAGGTGAGTTATGAGGATCTGATTGGCCGAGGCCTGGCCGTGCCTCCGTTGAGCGGGCAGCCGACGGCGCTCCATGCCGCGGTGGAGCGTGGCAATCTGGCGCTCGCCGGCCTGCTGCTGCAACGCGGCGCCGACGTCCACCGCCCCGATGCCACCGGAGCGACCCCGCTGCTGCTCGCAGCCCGCGGCGGCAACCCGGCGATGGTGCAACTGCTGCTCCAGCACAAGGCCAGGGCGGATGTTCCCGACCAGCTGGGCCGTTCACCCGCCCGCGAACTGTTTATCCAGCGAAAAGACGAAACCCTGTTCCGCACGGTGATCGGAACGCTGGAGCCGGCGGCCCGGGAGCGCGAAGCTGACGCCCTGATCCTGAGCGCAGCCGCAGGCGGCAGCACCTACGATCTCGAGCTGCTGATTTCGCTCGGAGGCGACCTGGCCGCCAGCAACACCGTGGGTGAGTCGGCCTTGAGCGAGGCGATCCGTGCGCGTCGACCGGCCATCCTCGCGTGGCTCTTGGAGAAGAAAATCCCGCTCAAGAAGAAAGTTTGGACCAGCACCGGCCTGGGTCGCCTGGAGGAGCACGCACTCGCGACTGCGGTCGAAAGTGGCGAAATGGAAATGCTGGGGCAGCTGCTCGCGGCCGGGGCCGACATAAACGCCTTGGTGGAAAGACGCCCGCTGCTGGCCATCGCGGCGAAGGCCAACGACGCAGCGATGGTGGAGTGGCTGTTGCAGCACGGGGCTGATCGCAAGGCCGTCCTGCGAGGCGGCCAGGCTCCGCCCGATCTCACCACCGATGCCAACGTGCGGGCCTTGCTGGAGGCCAGGGCCGCGAGATGGACGATGCCCGGATCGTGGCGGATCCTGACCGCCGGCCCGCCAGCCACGCGTCGCGATGCCCCGTCCCAGCAGCCGGAGGCCGACGCGGGACTGTTCGCAGCGTGCAAGGCCAACGACCTCGCAGCGGCGACCCGCGCGCTAGCAGCGGGCGCAGCGCTGGACGCCGTGGATCGCGACGGCAAGTCGCCTCTGATGATCGCACTGCGCGCGGGCGCGGCCAGGGTGGTCGAGTGGCTGCTCGAAGCGGGCGCTCCGGTGCACCAAACGGACCGGCAGGGATGGTCTCCGCTGGGATATGCGGTGCAATCCGGCAAAGCCGCGGCGGTGAAAACCCTGCTGCTGGCCGGCGCCGACCCCAATTTCAACCGCGACCAGGCGGCCACGCCGCTGGTGCAGGCGGCGGAGATCGGATCAGTCGAAATCGTCCGCCTGCTGCTGGAGGCCGGGGCCGCGGTAAACCTGCTCAGTTCCGGAGACCCGATGCGCGGGATCAGCCCGCTGGGCGCAGCGTTGCGCCGCGGCGACGCTGCTCTCGTGGAACTGTTCCTCGCGCAGGGCGCCGATCCGCGGGCCCAGGATTTCCTTTTCGTACAATCGGAGACGAAGGCACTGGAGCGGTTTGGCGCGCCTTCATTGCTGATGCAGGCCGCGGCGGGAGGCGACGTGGCGTTGATCAAAATGATGATCGGCCTGGGACAGGATCCACGCTTCAGGGCCTTCGAAGACTACGACGCGTTGGCTTGGGCGGCGACGCAGGGCCGGCGGGCGGCCGTGGAGTTTTTACTCACGGTCTCGGCGCAGAGCCCGCACGCGCTTGAGGAAGCCACGAACCATGGACACCCAGAAATCGTGGCCTTGTTGCGCAAGGCCGGCTACAAGTAGCCGGCCCGAACGCCCGACTTTACTTCGTGCGCTGCCAGTCGAACTTGTGCTGGTCGATCCAGCGGTAGTGGTCGGCGTAGCGGAGGCCGGCGGCGGAGTTTTCGTCGAGGATCACCGTCGTGCGCGGATGGAGCTGCAGCGCGGAGCCGGGGCAGATCGCGGCGAGCGGGCCCTCGACCATGTGCTCGACGGCGCGGACCTTGGCCGGGCCGAAGGCGAGGAGGAGGCAGCGGCGGGCGTCGAGGATGGTGCCGATGCCCATCGTGAGCGCGTGCTTCGGCATCTTCTCAAAGGAGCCGAAGACGGCGCTGTTGTCGCGGAGGGTCTGCTCGGACAGGATCTTGATCCAGGTGCGCGAGCGGAGGGAGCCGGTGGGCTCGTTGAAACCGATGTGGCCGTTGCGGCCGAGGCCGAGGAGCTGGATGTCGATGCCGCCGGCATCGAGGATCTTCTGCTCGTAGCCGCGGCACTCGGCGTGGAGGTCCTGGGCGATGCCGTTGGGGACGTGCGTGCGCGACTGGTCGATGTTGATGTGGCGGAAAAGATTTTCCCGCATGAAATACCGGTACGACTGGTCGTGATCGCCCGGCAGGCCGACGTACTCGTCGAGGTTGAAGGTCGTGATGCGGCTGAAATCGAGGCCCTCCTCCCGGTGCATGCGGATCAGCTCCTGGTAGAGGCGGAGCGGCGTGCGGCCCGTGGCGAGGCCGAGGACGGCGGTGGGCTTTTCGCGCACGACGCTGGCAATGATCTTGGCCCCGAGGACGCAGCCGACGTCGGGATTATCGCGGATGAGGACTTCCATGGAAAAGGTAAACGGGAGGTTACAAGCCGGACGGCCGGGCGGGCAAGCCGGGAACGAGAGCTTGTGACCGCGCCGGCCGCTGGCAATGCCGGGCAGTGTCAGCGGGCGGGATCAGCGGCGTCCGGGCGCGGCTGAGAGCTTTTGCGACGGGCAACCGCAGTCGCCGCCGCAGCCGGGGTTCCGCTTCTTCGCCAGCGCGCGCAGTACGAGCCAGATCGCGGCAAGGGCGACCAGCGCGAGGGCGACAAGGGATTGAACGGCGGGGGACATCGAAGAGAGCAGAGACCTCAGAAGCCGAGCGCGGTGCCGGCCTGAAACACAATGAAGCTGAGAACCCACGCGGTGCCAGTCATGTAGGCGGTTTGGAAAAGGGGCCATTTCCAGCCGTTGGTCTCGCGCTTCACGACCGCGATGGTGCTCATGCACTGCATCGCGAAGACATAGAAAATCATCAGCGTGAAGCACACCAGCGGCGTGAAGAGCGCGCGGCCATCAGGCCACTTCGCGGCGAGCATCGCCTGCCGCAACGGCGCGGTGTCGTCGTCCTTGGCCTCGGCGTTGAACACCACGCCGATCGTGCTGACGAAGACCTCACGGGCGGCGAACGAGCTGATCAGGCCGATGCCGATCTGCCAGTCGAAGCCGAGCGGCTTGATCACGGGCTCGATGAGATGGCCGGCGCGGCCCGCAAAACTCTGCGCAAGCTGCTGCTGATCGGTGGCGCCTTCCGGGGCCTTCGGATACGCGGAGAGAAACCAGAGCACGATGCTGATGCCGAGAATGACCGTGCCGGCGCGGCGCAGGAAGATCCACGCGCGCTCCAGCATGTGCAACGCGACGTCCTTCACCCGCGGCATCCGGTAGGGCGGCAGTTCCATGATCATCAACGGCGGAGCCCCCTTCAGGAGCGTGCGCTTGAAGAGCCACGCGAAGCCGAAGGCCCCGAACGTGCCGAGCGCATACATGAAAATCATGATGCCGACCTTGGTGAGCAGCGGCACGCGGTCACCGGGCACAAGCGCCGCGATCATGAGCAGGTAAACCGGCAGGCGCGCCGAGCAGCTCATCAGCGGCGCGACCAAGATGGTGACGAGACGGTCCTTCGGGTCCTCGATCGTGCGCGTGGCCATGATCCCGGGAATCGCGCAGGCGTAGGAGCTGAGCAACGGGATGAAGCTCTTCCCGTTGAGGCCGACGCGGCTCATCAGCCGGTCCATGATGAAGGCGGCCCGCGCCATGTAGCCGGTGCTCTCCAAGAGGCCGATGAAGAAAAACAGGATGAGAATCTGCGGGAGAAACACGATCACGCCGCCGACGCCGCCGATGGCGCCGGACGTGATGAGATCGCGCAGGTCACCGGGCGCCATCGCCGACTTCACCCAGTCGCTGAGCGCGGCCATCTGGGTATCGATGAAGTTCATCGGATACTCCGCCAGCGTGAAGATGCTGAGGAAAAGCAGCGTCATCACCGCACCGAGGACGAGCCAGCCCCAGACGGGATGTGTCACGACGGCGTCGATCTTGTCGGAGGCGGTCGGGCCGGTCTCGCCGCTTTGCAGCACGACCTCGGCGGCGATGCGGCCGATGGCCTCGTAGCGGGAATTGACGAGCGACCCGGACCAGTCGGTGCCCTCGCTTTCCCAGCGCTTCTGCCACGTGCGGAGGATCTCCTCGGTGCGGGCGTGCAGCGGCGTGGAGCCCGCGACGCGGACGCTGTCCTGATCCGTGAGCAGGAGCAGGGCCTCGGCGCGGGCGACGAGCGGGGGCTTGGCGTCGTTGGCGGCGAGCGAGGCCTGGAGTTCGGCGACTGCGGGAGCGATGGCGGCGGGAATGTCCCAGGCGTGACGGGCGAGCGGCAGCTCGGCGCGGCTCATCGCAAGCTTCAGGTCGATGAGGCCCTTGCCGTTGACCGCCTCGCACGCGATCACCGGGAGGCCGAGCTCGTGCTCAAGCCGGGCAATCCGGATGTTGAGGCCCGCCTCGGCGGCGAGGTCCATCATGTTGACGACCAGAATGACCGGGCGGCCGAGGTCGAGGATCTGGTGAACGAGGTAGAGGTTTCGCTCCAGGTTCGTGGCGTCGATGATGCAGAGAATCCGGTCGGGCTGGGCGGTGTCCGCCCGACGGCCCAGGAGCACATCGCGCGTGACCGCCTCGTCCGGGGATCGCGCGGCCAGCGAATACGCCCCGGGAAGATCGATCACCGTGATCGGCTGGCCATGCTGGGAATAGGCGGTGCCGACCTTCTTTTCGACGGTGACACCGGGATAGTTGCCGACCTTCTGCTTCAGGCCCGTGAGGGCGTTGAAAAGGGTGCTTTTGCCGCAGTTGGGATTGCCCACCAAGGCGTAGACCGGGGTACGGGACGACGAGGGGTTCGCGGAACCGGAGGAAATATGCGATGGCAGGGCCATGAGGGTCTCGACGCAGGCTCAGGCGGCCGGCTCGACGAGCACGTGCTCCGCCTCGGATTTGCGGAGCGTGAGATTGTAGCCGCGGAGCTTGATCTCGAGGGGATCGCCCAGCGGGGCCGTACGGATCAAGGTCACGCGGGTGCCGGTCAGCAGCCCCATCTCCCGCAGGCGGACGAAGGCGGAGCCAGTCTTGGGGTATTCCCGGACGACGGCGGAGGCACCGACCGGGAGTTCGGAAAGCTTGATCGTGGCGGACATGGCGGCGATTAGCGCCGGGCTAGTTGCTCCACCAAAATGTTTTGCGCAGCACCGTGGCTAAGGGCGATGCGGTTGCCATTCACCGAACAGAGGATCGTACCGGAGCCGGACACCTTGGTCACACAGGCGGACTCACCAAAGCCCATCTCCCGGACGCGCTGGCAAAACTGCGGGTCACCCTTGAGTTCGCAGACTCGTCCTACAGTCCCAGCGGCGAGCTGGCAGAGCGGGAGGCGGTGGTTGAACGGTGCGGGACTCATGGAGAGGACGACGCCATGAATTGAGACTCGGTTTCAGTCCCTGAGCAAGTAAAACGTCAGGGAGACGGCACTGAATCAGACTAAGTGGTTTCTTTAGGGGACAAATTCCCAGCCGTCAGGCTGACCATCTAATTGATTTATGGAGCCTCCGAAAAGCGTCTTGATAGTATGGAACATCTTTTAGGACAGAATGTAATGATATGAGCCAACAAACCACCCTCCCGTCGCTGGGCTGCCTGACGAAACGGACGAGGGCGGACCGATTCTGGGAAGCGATGAACCGAGTGGTGCGTGGAGCGAACTGGCGGCGGTGGTGGCACCGCATTGTCAAGCGGCGGGCACGGGGCGGCTGCTGACCGAGGTGGAGTTGCCTGCCGCCGGCTGCGCTGCCTGCAGTCATGGAAAAACCTCAGCGATCCCGGCGTGGAAGACGCGGTGCATGACCGGCTGTCGTTTCAGTGTTTCCTCGGGCTCGATCCGCTCAACCAGCGGGTGTGCCCGACGAGCGCGCCGTGCTCCATCTCCGGCGCCTGCTGAAAATGCGTCAGCTGGCGGAGCGCATTTTCGCCCCGATCAACGCGGGGCTCACCGCGAAGGGCCTGTTGGTCAG
>JAPLTR010000600.1 GCA_026398065.1 Verrucomicrobiota bacterium
ATCAAGGCCTGGGAGGCCGGGCTCACCTGGGTGTGTATCCAAAGTGTGGTGCTCATGGTCGGCGGCTTCATCGGCCGCTGGGTGCGCAAGGTCACCCCGCGCGCCGCCCTCCTCGGCGCGCTCGCGGGCGTTTCGATCACGTTCATCTCGATGCGCCCCGCCCTGATGATGTTCCTCACCCCGGGCATCGGCCTCGTCTGCTTCGTGCTGCTCCTCGCCAACTGGTTCGGCGGCGTGCGGTTCTACCGTGGCCTTCCCGCCGGCCTCGTTGCTATCGTCGTCGGCGCAATCATCGCCTGGGGCTCGACGCTCTTCAACCTCAACTACGGCGGGCTCTCCCTCACCGGCCTCACCGAGTCATTCACGCATTTCGGTTTTCGCATCCCGCTGCCCGTTATCGGCCACGTTTTTTCCGGTTTCGAATACCTCGGCATTTTGCTCATCACCGCGATCCCCTTTGGCATCTACGACCTCGTCGAGGCCATCGATAACGTCGAGAGCGCCGCCGCCGCGGGCGACAGTTTTCCGACCACGCGCGTGCTCTGCGCCGACGGCGTGATCAGCTTCCTTGGCTGCCTTGTGGGCAACCCGTTCATCCTCGCCGTTTACATCGGCCACCCCGGGTGGAAGGCGATGGGCGGCCGCATCGGCTACTCGCTCGCCACCGGTGTCATGGTGATCGTGCTCTGCTGGCTCGGGATCGTGCCCGTGATTCTCGCCCTCGTCCCCGTCGTCGCGATTTTGCCGATCCTCCTCTACATCGGCATGCTCATCGGTTCGCAGGCCTTTCAGGAAACGCCCGCGCGCCACGCCCCCGCCGTCATCCTCGCCCTCGTGCCCAACCTCGCGGCGTGGGCCGTCGGCATGATCAAGGGCGTGCTCAACGCCTCCGGCGCCAAGGTGGACGACGCGCTCCTCGCCAAACTCGCCAACGAGGGCGTGCTCCTGCACGGCCTCGAGGTCCTGGGCAGTGGCGCCGTGCTCGCCGGCCTCGTGCTCGCGGCGATGACCGTGTTCATCATCGAGCGCCAGCTCTGGCGCGCCGCCGCCTTCGCCGCGGTCGGCTCCGTCCTCACCTTCCTCGGCTTCATGCACGGCGAACGCATCGGCTTCGCCGAATCTCCCGCCGTGTCCGGCAGCTACCTGCTGGTCGCCCTGACGCTCGCCGCTCTCGCGAAGTGGGCCCCGCCCCCGCCGCGCCCGCCCGATCCGGTCCACGCCCACCCCTGATCCCGATGTCGTCCGCCCTTTCCCTCGACCTCGCCTCGCTCCGGGCCGCCTACGCGGCGGGTTCGCTCACGCCCACCGCTCTCGTCGATGAAGTCCTCCGTCGCATCGCGGCTCACGCCGACCCCGCGATCTTCATCCACCTCCTCTCCCGCGACGAACTCCTCGCCCACGCCCGCCGACTCGAAGGCCTCGACCGCGCCACGCTCCCCCTCTACGGCGTCCCATTCGTCATCAAGGACAACATTGACCTGGCCGGCGCGCCCACCACCGCCGCGTGTCCGGAATTCAAATATATACCGGCGGTCTCCGCGCCCGTGGTCCAGCGCCTGGTCGACGCCGGTGCGATCCCCCTCGGCAAGGTCAACCTCGACCAGTTCGCCACCGGCCTCGTCGGTGTCCGCTCCCCTTACGGCGTCCCGCGCAATCCCTTCGACGCCGCCGTCATTCCCGGCGGCTCCAGCAGCGGCTCCGCCGTGGCCGTCGCCGCCGGCCTCGCCTCCTTCTCCCTTGGCACCGACACCGCCGGGTCCGGCCGCGTGCCCGCCGGCCTCAACAACCTCGTCGGCCTCAAGCCCACCAAGGGCGCCCTTAGCACCCGCGGCGTCGTCCCCGCCTGCCGCTCCCTCGACTGCGTTTCCATTTTCGCCCTCACCTGCGCCGACGCCGCCGAGGTGCAGCGGGTCGCCGAGGCTTTCGACCCCGCCGCCCCCGTCTCCCGCCCCCGTCCCGCCCCCGCCGCCGCACCCGCGATGCTGCGTATCGGGATTCCTGCGACGAGGGACCTTGAGTTCTTCGGCGATACCGAGGCCGCAGAACTCTTCACCGCCTCTCTCGCCCGTCTCGCCGCTCTCGGCGCCACCATCGTCGAAATCGACTTCGCCCCCTTCCGTGAAACCGCCGCCCTCCTCTACCAGGGTCCATGGGTCGCCGAGCGCTGGGCCGCCCTCCGCGCCTTCCACGCCCAACACGCCGACGCCATCCTGCCGATCACCCGCCAGATCATTGAGGGCGCGATCCGCCTCACCGCCGCCGACACCTTCGAGGGACTCTACCGGCTCGCCGCCCTCGCCCGCCGCGCCTCCGCCGAATGGGAAAAAATGGATGTGCTTCTCCTTCCCACCGCTCCCCGCCCCTACACCGTCGCCGAACTCGCCGCCGAGCCTCTCCTCCTGAATACCCGGCTCGGCACCTACACCAACTTCGTCAATCTCCTCGATCTCTCCGCCCTCGCGGTACCCGCCGGCTTCCGTCGCGACGGCGTTCCCTGGGGCGTCACGTTCATCGCCCCCGCCTGGCATGACACCCACCTCCTCGCCCTCGGCGCCCGC
>JAPLTR010000292.1 GCA_026398065.1 Verrucomicrobiota bacterium
CGAATGCCAGGCCGACGCCATCCGCCTCGGTCAGGCCGTCAATAACCTCCTCGACAACGCCCTCAAGTACACCCCCGCCGGCGGCACCGTCACTCTCACGACCACCACCGAGCCCGGCGCCGTCGTCATCACCGTCTCCGACACCGGCCCCGGAGTGCCTGTCGCCGAGCGCGACGCGATCTGGCGCCGCCTCTACCGCGGCGATAGCAGCCGCTCCCAACGCGGTCTTGGCCTCGGCTTGAGCCTGGTGCGCGCCATCGTCGAAGCCCACGGCGGCACCGCCACCGTCACCGACGCCCCCCGCGCCGGCGCCCGCTTCACGCTGCGCCTCCCCGCTTAGGGCGCCGGTCCTGCGGACGCCCGCTCCGCACACAGTTTGACGTTCGGTCGAACCCAGCCCACCGTGACCCTCCTTACATGGCCGACTTCCTCGACGATACCCGCCCCCTCAAGCTCGAACGCGCCTTTCTCGTGGGCGTACAGACCTCCGACATGAAGGACGGCGAGGGCGCCGAACTCCTCCTTGAGCTCACTGAGCTCGTCGAAAATCTCCGCCTCACCGTCGCCCGCACCGAGCTCGTCAAGCTCCGCCGCGCCACCCCCGCCCTCCTCCTCGGCACCGGCAAGGCCAAGGAGTTGGTCGAGCAGGCCAAAGCCGACGGCGCCGACGTGATCGTGTTCGACGAGGCGCTTTCGCCCGCCCAGCAGCGCAACTGGGAGGAACTCTCCGGCCTCGCCGTGATCGACCGCCAGGAGGTCATCCTCGAAATCTTCTCCGACCGAGCCCACACCCGCGAGGCCACGCTGCAGGTCGCCCTCGCCCGCATGGAGTACTCCCTCCCGCGCCTCACGCGCGCGTGGACCCACCTTTCCCGGCAGCGCGGCAAAGGCGGCATGGGCGGCGAAGGCGAGACCCAGCTCGAAAACGACCGCCGTACCGTGCGCGACCGCATCACGCATCTGAAGGCCGAACTCGCGAGTGTGGTGAAGCAGCGCAGCGTCCAGCGCACCAAGCGCCAGCGCGTGCCGATCCCCACCTGCGCCATCGTCGGCTACACGAACGCTGGCAAATCCACCCTCCTCAACACCCTGACCGGCGCCCAGGTGCTCGCGGCCGACAAGCTCTTCGCCACGCTCGATCCGACCACGCGGCAGCTCGTGCTGCGCGGCAACCAGAAGCTCCTCGTCACCGACACCGTCGGCTTCATCCGCCGTCTCCCCCACGGTCTGGTCGAAGCCTTCAAAGCCACCCTCGAGGAGGTGATCGTCGCCGATTTCCTCATCCATGTGCTCGACGTGGCGAACCCCAACTTCGAGGAGCACCACAAGACCACCCTCGGCGTGCTCGGGGAACTCGGCGCCGCCGACCAGACGATTGTCACCGTCTTCAACAAGATCGACATCGCCGATCCCGCGCTCGTACGGCGAGCGCACCAGCTCGTGCCCGACGCCCTCTTCGTCAGCGCGCACACCAAAGCAGGCCTCGACGCCCTTGAGAAGCGCTGCCTCGAGCTCATTGCCGACGCCCTCGGCGAAACCGAGCTCCTCATCCCACACGACCGCTACGACGTTGTCGCCCGCATCCACAAGCTCGGCCATATCCACGAGCAGGAGCACGAAGACGAAGGCGTCCGCATCAAGGGACGCTTCCCTGCCAGCCAGGCCGGATTCTTCGAGCCGTTTGTCGTGAAGAAATAGGGTGGTCGCCCACTGCTGACGCTTCTCCCCACGACCTCAGATCCGTTTCGTCGCCAGGCGGTCGAGATCGAGCACCTGATGCAGGGGGCCCGCTTCACGCGTGACTCCGCGGAGATAGGTGCGATCCAACTCCAAACCGGCCATCGGTGGCGGACCGATCAGCTCCTCGTTCAGAGCCACCACGTCTTCGACCCGGTCGACCACCAGCGCCAGCGGATCGCGGCGCGCCGCCGGCAGCCCGAGCCAGACGACCACCAACCGGGTATGTTCCGTGAAGTCGGGCCGGAGGCCGAACAACACGCGCAGGTCCAGCACAGGGACGGATCTTCCGTTCAGCGGCATCTTGCCCCGGAGCCGGTCCGGCGGTTGCAGCGTCGGCTGCACCTGCACCAGCCCAACGACACCCCCGATCTTCAGGAGCGGAAGAGTGGCGATGTTGCCGGCGAGCACCACCGTCAGGTGGAGGCCGATCAAGTGGGCGCCAGTGCCGGAGGACATAGCGGCGGGCTGCGACCGTGCGACTTCGAGCGTGTGCATGGGTACAAGAAACTAGCGCAGCACGCGCACCACAATGTGGTTCACCATCACGGTGAGCGAGGCGAGGAGCGCCGCGGTGGCGGTGGTCTTGGTGGGCATGATCCGGTGAGTCATAGAAAGTAGAGGAGGGCCGGGGATTCACCTTCAGAGAAATTCTGCGATGATCCGGGCAGGTCCCGACATCCTACGCTGAATTCCTCTGAGTGTCGCTGGAGCAAATTTACTCAACTTTTTCCCGGAGACCTACGTTCCACGGAAATATGTCTGCGCCACCACGCGACGTCGTAACGCCGGATCGCGGTGTCCGCCCGCGGCGGACGGACGCAACGGCGTCTCGCAGGGGCCGCACGGCGCCCGCGGCGTGCCGATCCCGCAGCCGGGTCGAACGTTGTATCAGGGTGGATTTCAGTGACTGACCGGCGCTTCGTCCATCAGCCCCAGACGCACCGCGTGCATTGTGAGCTGAGCGATCGATCCGAGCCCCGTTTTCTGCGTAATGCGTGCACGGTGTGTACCGACCGTACGGATACTGATGCCGAGCCGTTCCGCGATCTCCTTTGAGGAATGCCCCTCCGCGACGGCGCGCAGCACCTCCAGTTCGCGGTCCGAAAGCTCCGCCTTGAATTCACCCGGCTCCGGGTGGCAGGACATGCGGTGCACCGCCTCCGCGATGTCGGCGCTCAGGTAGACCCGGCCCTCCGTCATCGCGCGCATCGCCTCGTTGAATTCGCCGAAATCCGCGCATTTCTCGAGGAAGCCCTTGGCCCCGTTGCTCAGCGCCTCGCGCACGGCGGCGTCCGAAGTGTTGCCGGAGAAAACCAGCACGCGCGGCGGCTCGGTCCCGCCGAGTCCCTCGCGGAGAAATTTCAGGCCGGTGCCGCTCGGGAACATCCAGTCCAGCACCACGATCCTCGGCCGGTGCTCTGCGGCGAGCTGGAGAGCCTGATCGATGTCGGACGCTTCGGCCACGACCTTGTAGCCGGGGGTTGAGGAAACATAGCGTGCGAGCAGCTGGCGGATGGCCGTCTGGTCCTCCACGATCATCACACTGACAGGCGTTCCGGGGTTTCTGACTTCTTCGAATTGCATGCCGAGAGGGTACTCCTGAACCGCGCAAATGTTAATGGGTAGTTGCAGCCAACGGGCCTGCTTTCAGCATGGGCAATAACACTGACGTTTGGCGGACACTACGCCCTCTGCCTCTCGCACCGATGACGCCCGGTCGGGAGTCACCGCACGGCCTCGGACCGCCGTACCGCAGCCAGGGCGAGGCGCAGCGCGGAACGGTCGATGGGCTTTTCGACGTAGTCGTCGAAGCCCGCTTCGCGGCACCGCGCCCACACCTCCGCCCGGGGATGGGCGGAGAAGGCCACCAGCAGGCACCCGGCGGAGGCCTCGTCGCCTCGCCATCCCCGCACCGCTCGGGCCACCGTCAGCCCGTCGGCGTCCCCCATCTCCAGATCGATCAACGCGACGTCGAACGGTTCCCGACGGAGCAGATCGATCGCCGCGCCGGCCGTCTCGACGACCACAAGACGGGCGCACTGCGTTTCAAGGATGCTGCGCAGCACCTCGCGGTTGGCCTCGTTGTCATCGGCCGCGAGTATCCTGATCTCACCTACCGATGTGGCGGGCGCCGGCGCCGGAGCGGCGGGCGCAGGGCACCGGCGAACCTTGAGCGTAAAATGGAATTCGGTGCCCCGTCCCACCTCGCTGCGCACGCCCAACCCGCCGCCAAGCAGGGCGACCAGCCGCTTGCTGATCGCGAGGCCGAGGCCGCTGCCGGGCACCGTGTTCAACTCCGCCCCGGTCAGTTGCACGTAGGGCTGGAACAGCCGGGCCTGTTCGTCCGCGGAGATTCCCGGCCCGGTGTCGGCCACGGTGAAGCGCAGGTGGACGCAGTCGCCCGCCGTCCCCTGCTCCTCGACCCGGAGGGCGACGCCACCCGTCTTGGTGAACTTCAGCGCATTGCCGAGGAGATTGACCAACACCTGCTGCAGCCTCGCCCCGTCGGTCTCGACCCAATAGGGGCCCCCGCCCGGAAAATGGAAGTCCAGGGCGAGACCGTGCTCCTCCGCGCTGAGCGCAAACAGGGAGCGCAGCTCCGCACCCAGCGCCCCAAGGTCCGTCGGGGCAAGGTGCAGTTCCATCTTGCCCGCCTCCACCCGTGAAAGGTCCAGGAGGTCATTCACCACGTTGAGCAGGCGCCGGCCTGAGTTTCCGATGGTTTGCAGGCGCGCCGAAGTCGTCGCATCCGTCGTCCGCTCGCCCAGGGCGCCGGCGAGACCGATGATCGCGTTGAGCGGCGTCCGGATCTCATGGCTCGTCATGGCGAGGAACGCGCTCTTGGACTCGCTCGCGGCGACAGCCTGGGCCCGCGCCGCTTCGAGCTCCTTCGTACGCTCGACCACCCGGCGGTCCAAGTCGGCATTCTGCTGCCGGAGCATCTCGTAGGTCCCGTGCAGCTTGACCGCGAGATTGTTGAACGCGCTGTAGACCATCGCGATCTCCTGCGGGGCGTCAGGCGTGGTGTTCTCGATCGGCTCGACCGTCCGCAGCGCGGCCTGCCGGGTCGCGTTGCGGGCAAAGATTTCCAGCGGCGCGGCCACACCCCTCCGGATCGCGCGGGCCACCACCATCGCCACGCCCCCGATCACGAGCGTCAGCAGCCCGATCAGGATGAACGCCCCCGCGATGCCGTCCAGGCCCGCGAACATCGGACGCTGCGCCACCACCGTCACTCCGCTGCGGCTGTGCGCGACATGCGCGACATAAACCGCCCGCTGGCCGAGTGCGTCGGTGTGGTCAAACTTGAGCGGTCGCTCGCCCGCCTCCGGTTGGAGCAGCCGGCCCTGCACGAAATGCCGGAGATCGGCCAACGGGGGCACCCCGGTGCCCTTGTCCGCGTAGATCACCCGCCCGTGGGGATCGACCAGCAGCATTTCGACGTCCTTGATCTCACTGTCGTCGGCCACCAGCTTTGCGAACCGCTGCACCTCCAGGGAAGCCTGCACGATGCCGGCAAACCGGCCCGCGGCATCGTGGATCGGCGCACTGATCGCGACAATGATGTCCCGTCCAAAACCCCGGCCGCGAAAGACCCCGGAGACATAGGGCCGGTCGAGATCGCGCGCCGCCCGGAAGTACTCGCGGTCGTCGACCTTGCTGAAGCGCAGTCCGGTCTGCGGTCCGTCGGCGGCGGTCTGCACGATCCGCCCCTCGGCGTCCGCGACCAGCATCGTGATGAACGCCGGGTGCGTGCGCCGCAGTTCCTGCAGGAGGACCGCCGCGTCGCCTCCGCCGCGGCTCAGCACGCCAGCCGCACTGTTCACCGCCGCCTCGTGCGTCCGTAGAAACAGCTCCAGCTGACGGGCGATCCGTTGCGAGGTCTCGAACAGCACCTCCCGGTCCGAACGCTCGCAGTAAACCCGGATGAACACCGCGGAAATCACGGCCACAAACGCCAGCGGCACCACCGCGAGGAGAAACACCGACCGGAAGACGGCTTCGCCGATCTTGGTCCGCTTCGGCAGCCGACCGTCCAGCCATTCCGCGACTCGCGACTGGCGGACCAGAAACACGGCGATGGCCACCGCCAGCTGCTGGGCCATGACGCTCTTGATCGCGATGATCGTGACGATCTCCGGGGTGTAGTGCGCGAAGCCGAGCGCCAAAGCGACGGTCACCGGCAGGCCGACCACGCACCAGAACACCATGTCCTGCACCAGCGGACCAACCTTGTGAAACCGCCGTCCGCCCACCAGCCAGGCCGCCTCCAGGATGACAATCACCAAAAAGAAAGGATGCCCCAAGATCCGTGTCGTTACGATCGCCGGGATTGCCGCCGCGAGGATGGCCCAGGGACCTGGCAACGTCAGGACCAGGGGCATGCTTGCCAGCGCCCCGAGGGGCAACAGCACCCCGCCGGGCAAAGCGATGGGGAGGAGGTTGATCGCCGCGGCGATCAATACCGTCACAACAACCCTGCCCGGGTATTTGAGGGTGGGCATCATCCGGCCCTTTGGGTCAGGCCGCCGCCGTCATCGGCGCAGGCAGCTGGACATAGAATGTCGCACCGGCCCCCACCGAGCCTTCGGCCCAGATCCGTCCGCCCTGGGCGCGCAGCAACCGGGCGACGAGCGAAAGCCCGAGGCCGAAGCCGTCGGACTTCCCTGCGGTGTCGAGCCGCGAAAACTCCCGGAACAGGCGGTCCGACTGGCGCGAGTCGAAGCCCACGCCGTTGTCGCGCACGAACAGCACCGGCCCGTCCGCCGAGTCCTGCGTGCCCACCTCGATCAGCGGTTCGGGCCGCTCGGCCGAGAACTTCAGGGCATTGCCCAGCAGATTGTAGAAGATGCGCTCGATCACCACGGCGCTCACTCCGACCGGGGGCAGCACGCCCAGCGTGAAGCGCCGGGTCGGACTCGGATAGAGCCCGCTGAGATGGAGGAACAGCCGGGAGATCACGGGTCCGGGATTGACCGACACGCGTTCCTCCCGCGGACCGTCGTGGACGTCCTGGGCCAGCTGCAGAATATTCTGGATCAGCTCCTGCATGACGACCGTCGCCTGGAAGGCCTGGTCCACGATCGGGACGGCCTCGGCGTTCACGGGAATCACGCCCTCATGGATCAGCGACAGATACCCCTTCATCACAGTCAGCGGCGAACGCAGGTCATGGGAGACGAAGCTCGCGTACGACATCAGCAGCGCGTTCGCCTCCTCCAGCTGGCGGGTGCGCGCCCGGACCGTGGCGTCGAGTTCGGAGTTGAGCTTCTGCAGCGCCGTGCGCGCCCTCACCTCTTCGGTGACATTGTCGAAGATCAGCATCGCGAGCGAGGTGCCGCTCTCGCGCAACACCGTCGCGCGCACCTGCAGGGCGATCTCCGCCTCGCCTTCGCCCCGGCGCAGATCGCGCGACGCCACCACCGTGCCGCGCAGCGCCGCGGCGATGGCCTCGTTCACGATCACCGCCCCAGCCGGCGAAAAACGGTCGCCCAGGGTCGTCCCGGCCAGCGGGCGCCCCTCGGGCATGGCCAGCGTCGTCTCGGCCAGCCGGTTGGCAGCCACCACCCCGCCCCGCTCGTCGGCGAGCACGATGGCCACCGGCGCGAGTTCGTAGAGGCGTTGAAACCGCTCGCTTTGCTCCGCGATGGCCCGGAAGCGGTTCAACGAGGCCACCGTGCGCACGCGCGCCCGGATCTCCTCCCGCCGGCAGGGCTTGGTCAGGAAGTCGTCCGCTCCGGCCCGCAGGCCCTCGAGGCGCGACGCATCGTCGTCCAACGCGGTCACGACGATGATCGGCACGCGGCCGAGCACGGGGTCGGCGCGGAGGTAGCGACACACCGCGAAGCCGTCCATCTCCGGCATCATCACGTCAAGGAGGATGAGGTCGGGCTGGATCACCTGCGCGAGCGCACAGGCGTCGCGACCGTTCTCGGCGAAGTGCAGTTCGTAGCCGTCGCCCGAAAGGAACGCCTCCAGGGTGGTGAGGTTGAGCGGCTCGTCGTCGACGATCAGGATTTTCGGGTTCATGGGGAAATGGGGTTCGCTGCCGGTGCGTTTCCGGCGGCCGGCAGGTCGATCGCGACCGCGCTGCCCTGTCCGGCAATGCTCTCGACCGTGAGGATCCCGCCATGCAGCCGCGCCACGCGGTCCGCCAGCGCCAGGACCAGATCCGTGCCGTTCAACTGCCGGACGTTGGTGCCCGCGGTCGTCGCCTGCCGCGGTGACTGGAGATCGGTCAGCAGGCCGCTGCCCGCATCGCACACGGTAAACTCCACCCGGCCCGCCGCACTCGTCCGGACGGCCACGTCGACCCTCCCCTTGGGGCGCGTGACCTTGACGGCATTGGCGATCAGCGCCTGGCACACCCGCCGCATCAGCCGTTCGTCGACCCTTGCCGTGACCGGCGAAGCCGGCGGCGTGACGACGAACTCGATCCCGCGCGTGCGCGCGTCGCGTTGCTGCCCCTCGGCCGCCAACGCAACCATCGCCCCGAGATCGACGGCCACCAGGAGCGGCCTGACCTGTCCCGCCTCGATGCGGGCGAGGTCCACCAGGTCATTCACCTGCGTGAGCAACTGCCGCCCGCTCGCATGGATCAGGCCCAGATACCGCCGCGCGCGCTCCGGATCGGCCGCCGCGGACGCCTCCAGGAGGGACTCGCTGAGCCCGATGACCGCGTTGAGCGGCGTGCGCAATTCATGCCCCATGGCGGAGAGAAACTCGCTCTTGGCCCGGCCGGCCGTTTCGGCGGCGGCACACGCCCGCGCGAGCGTCGCCTCGGCGGCCTTTTCCCGGCTGATGTCCGTCATCGTGCCGGTGACGCCGGCGAACCGGCCCGCCGCATCGTCGCAGCGGCGCGCGCTCAAGAGCATCCAGCGGGCGCCGCCGTGGGCGTCGCGCATCCGCACCTCGCCGCGGTGGGCGGGCTGGTCG
>JAPLTR010000137.1 GCA_026398065.1 Verrucomicrobiota bacterium
GCTGGCGTATTCGTGCTGCGCGGCGACGTAGATGCGGCACACCTCGATGGCCATGAGTTCGTTTTCGCCCACGCGACGGTTGACGATCTCGTCCTTGCCGGCGGCGGTGTCGAAACGCCAGTGGCCGCCCTCGTGCACGAGCGGGATGGGAAACGGCCAGTCCTGCGCACCGAGATTGAGGACGACCTTGTCGTCGCCCTGATAGGAGAGCCGGCAATATTGGGCGATGGCCTTGGCGAAGGTCGCGCGGCTGTTGGCATCGGCAATCTGGTCGCCCGAGACCAGTTCCCGGCTCTCGGGGCCGAAGATCTCGCGCAAGGCGGGACGGTCGTCGGCCTGGGCGGCGGCCTTGAGGACGGACACCGCTTCGGCCGGGGTGGCAAACGTGCGCTGGACGATCGGATCGGCGGCCGCCGCGACGGTGGCGGGCGGCTCCGGCAGGACGGTGGGCCGGACCGCGGCACAACCGCCGAGGTGGAGCAAAAGCGCACCGGAAAAACCCGTGAGGAGGGAGACCCGCAGTTGAAGGAAAGCCGTCATGGGAATAGCACTACGGTGCTCGTGGGTCAGTTGGGACGGGCGTTCCTGCGGCGGTCGGCCGGAGGCTGGGCGGGCGGCGTCTGCGGCTGATTCGGATCCTGCGGCTGGGCGGCGGGAGGCGGAGTGGGGGCCGGAGCGGGCGCAGGCCGCGCCGGTGGCGGCGTCGCGGGGCGGGCTGCCGGCGGTTCGGTGTGGCGGCTGGTTTGTCCGCGCTGGCTGGCGTCGCGGGCATCGCTGCCGCGGTTGTAGCCGCCGAAGGCGTTGCCCGACGGCGCGGCCGGCTGACTGGACGGGGCCGCCGACGGGGCGACGATGGGCGCCCGGGGGGCCGGGGAGGGGCGGGCGGGTGCGGGACGCGCGGGCTCGGCAGTCGGGTTGGAGTTGGGCAGGGGCGTCGGGGCGGGATCGGAGCCGGGCCGGGCGTCGCGGCGGTGGTTGCGTTCGGCGTCGTCGGGCCGCGGGCGGCGTGGCGAAGTGTCCGGGGCGGGCGGCGGAGGGGTCGTGGCCGGCGGCGGGGTGGGGCTGGGCTCCGGCCGGGGGGCCGTGGTCGGATCGACCCGCGGGCGACGGGCAGGGATGGGCGCGGGAGCGGGGTTGGTGGGAGCGGGTCCCGGCTCGACCCGCTGGGGCGGATAGCCGCGGGGATTGGGCCGGGTGACGACGGGGTCCGGCCCGCGATGGACGGGTGCGTCGCGGTGCGGCCCGGGCGGGTTCGAAGGACCCGACCCCGGCGGGCGGAACGGCAGACCGGGCGGCCGGGGCGGCGCGCCGGGGAAAGGTTGTGGGCGAAAGACCGGGGGGCGGTGGCGATTGGGATCGACCGGCCACACGGGACGACGGCCCGGAACATAGGCGGGGTGCCACGGACGACCGACGATCGGCGGCCCGTACAGCGGCCGGCGCCAAGGCGGGCGGCGGTAGTCGTAGCGCGGCTGCCAGGGCGAGACCCAGATGCCGAACGTGTCCCAGTTGAGATCGAAGGCGAGCCAGGAGCCGGTGGCGAAGCCGGTGCCAAAGATGATCCGCGATCCGGTGTAGGACGGATAGTCGTCGTACACCACCACCGGATCGTAGCGCGGCACATAGATCACCTCGGGGCGGGCGGGCACGATGCGGATCTCGCCGCCTTCGGTGAGCACGAGCTGCTCGGCGGTGGAGAAGAGGGTGCCGGCGGCGATGGCGCGGGCGCGCAACTGCTGGATGGATTTCATCACATCCGCCGGCTGGACCGTGAAGGCGTCGCCGGTCTGCTGGGTCCAGGTGATGTTGTCGTTCATCCAGCGGACGATCTCCGGATAGTGGGCGAGGGCCTGCACGCTGGCGTCCCATGGCTGCTGGGCGATTTGGGTCGCCGGGCCGTTGGCCTGGAGAAAGGCCGCCGCGCGCGCGATGTCGCCCGGGAAGGTGGAGGCGGGCAAAATCAGGGCGATGAGCGCGTCCGGATAGAGGGCGATCGGCCCCATCAGTTCGTCGAGTTCCTCGGGGGGACGCAGCGGGATGCCCTCTTCGGACGTGGTGGCGGCGGTCGGGGCGGGAACCTGCGCGCCGAGCCCGAGACCTCCCCATGCCAAAGCCCAGAGGACGACGGCCAGTCGCATGGGGGTTGAACCTGACATGCGGGTATTGAGGCGCACCCGGGGGTTTGGTTCCAGTATATTTGGGGGGCCGGGGTGTCGCCGGGCACCGAATGTCGTGCGGCGTGGTTGATTCTTCCGGGGAGTACTCTATAAGTGACCTTGTGATCGCGTCCGTCGCATTCCGCAGATTCAAGGCGCTGCGCGAGACCAGTCTCGCGCTGGCGCCGTTCAACCTCGTGATCGGCCCCAACGGCAGCGGGAAGACGAGCCTCATCCAGGCGCTGCTGCGGCTGCGCACGCTGTCGAAACTGCCGCTGGCCGAGGGCGGCGTGCGGCGGGCGGACGGGCCGGAGATCGAGTTTCGCTTCTGGCCGCCGCACGAGACGGTGCAGGCCCGGCTGGGCTGCGTGTCGGACCACCTGTGCGACCTGCTGCAGGTGGAGCCG
>JAPLTR010000830.1 GCA_026398065.1 Verrucomicrobiota bacterium
CTCAGACGTTCGATGGTAAGCGTGTCGGGCGACAGGCTCGAAAGCGTGCCCGCGCGAACGGCTTCATAGAGGTCGGGAAGTTCCATCGGAGGTGGATAAACAGGGTTTTTTGGCGCGGGGCGAGGCAAACTCGCGCGGTGCATAACATCCTGCCCGCCCAGTAGAATTGGATTTGCCATCGCCGGGGGAACGAAAGCAACATCCTTGCAATGAAGCCAGCTGACGCCAAAGCCGCCGCCCCAGGTGTAGTGAAAAAGGATGCCGTCCTCCTTGTGGACGATGAGAAGGCTTTGCTGGAAGTGTTCACGACCGCGCTCTCGCCGCTCTTCGAGATCACGACGGCGACCACGGCGCGCGAGGCGGACTTCATCCTCCAGAAGAAGGCGTTCAAGGTCGTCGTCGCCGACCACCTGATGCCCGGCGGCAACGGCATGAATTTCCTGGTGCGGGCCCGCGAGGAGTTTCCGCATATGCAGCGAATTTTGGTCACGGGCTATATGAAACCCGAAATGCTGCTGCGCAGCGTGAACGAGGCGGCCCTGTTTCGCTATCTGTTGAAGCCGGTGGCCATCGCCGAACTGATCAAGGTCGTGCAGGACGCAGCCAAGATGCACGACCTGAGCGCCGCGGCCAAGTGAGAGCCGGGCAGCCTCCCATGAGCGCGTCGAGCGGCCACACCCCGTCGCGACCCGTGGTGCTGATCGTGGACGACGAGGCTCAGCTGCGCGAGGTGCTGCAGCTCGGGCTCGGGGCGGAGTTTGAGGTGGAGACGGCGCGGTCGGCCGACGAGGCGGAGTTGATGATGGCGACGCGGGAGTTCGACGTGGTCGTGTGCGACCACCTGATGCCCGGCGAGGAAGGGCTCGTTTTTCTGTCGCGGGCCAAGAAACAGTTTCCGCGGACCCAGCGCATCCTGCTGACGGGCTATATGAACCCGGAACTGCTCTCGCGCTCGATCGCGGTGGCGGGGCTGGCGGCATGTCTGATGAAGCCGGTGTCCACGCCGGACCTGATTCTGGCGATCCGGCAGGCGCTGCCGCTGTGAGCGCGGAAGTAGCGAGTAGTGAGTAGCGGGTAGCGAGCAGAAGGTGGGCGAAGACTACTTTTTGAGTTTCGTGCGGAGGTACGGCGCGGTGGGGCTGCGTTTGACTTTGAGGAGGCCGGAGAGTTCGCCCTGATAGAGCAACTCGCCGCCGTCGGGGCCGCCGACCGGACCGAGTTCGATAATATAGTCGGCCTCGGCGAGGAGGTCGAGGTGGTGCTCGATCACGACGACGGTGTGGCCATGGTCCACGAGCGAATGCAGGACGTGGATGAGCTTTTCGCAGTCGCTGAGGTGGAGGCCGATGGTGGGCTCCTCCAGCAGGTAGAGGTTGCGCGGGAGGGTGCCGCGGGAGCGTTCGCGGTAGGTCGCGAGGCCGGCGGAGAGCTCGGTGACGAGCTTGAGGCGCTGGGCCTCGCCTCCGGAGAGCGTGGGCGAGGACTGGCCGAGGGTGAGATAGCCGAGGCCGCAATCGACCATCAGTTTGCACACCTGCGAGAGCTGCGAGTGGAAGTCGAAGAACACCGCGGCTTCCTCGAACGTGAGCTGGAGGACCTGGCCGATGTTTTTGCCCTTCCACGCGATGTCGTCGAGGTCGGGACTGTAGCGCGAGCCGCGGCAGTCGTCGCAGGGGAGGTAGGTGTCGGGCATGAACGCCATCTCGAGCTTGATGCGGCCCGCGCCCTCGCAGGTGGGGCAGCGCCCGCCCGCGGTGTTGAACGAGAAGCGGCCGGCGGCGTATCCACGAATCTTGGACTCGGGGAGCGACGCGAAGAACTGGCGGATGAGGTCGAAGATACCGAGGTAGGTCGCGGGCGTGGAGCGGGGCGTCTTGCCGATGGGCGACTGGTCCACCTCGATGACGGAGCGGAACGCGCCCGCGCCCGTGAGGGCGTCGAAGGGCACGGGCGCGCCCTCGGTGGCGAAGCCGGTGGCCTTCACGAATTCGCGGCCGGTGAGTTTTTTCGCCTTCGTCTTGATCGCGTGCGCGACGGCGGGCTGGAGGACGTCGCGGAAGAGCGTGGATTTGCCCGCGCCGCTCGGGCCTGCCACCATGATCAGGCGGGCGGGCGGGAGCGTGAGATCGAAATTCTTCAGGTTGCGGAACTGGACGCCGGTGAGCGTCAGGGGATTTTCGATTTTCGATTTTTGATTTTCGATTGGGCGGTAGGCGCCACGGAGCGGATGTTTGATCCCTTTCGCGAGGAAGAGGCCGGTGAGGGAATTGGCGCTGGCGCGGATCTCGGCGGGGGTGCCGTGGGCGAGGAGTTCTCCGCCGTGGATGCCGGCGGCGGGCCCGAGGTCGATGATGCGGTCGGCGCGCGCCATGAGTTCGTCGTCATGCTCGACGACGAGGAGCGTGTTGCCCTTCGCGCGGAGCGACTGGAGCGTTTCGATGAGGCGGTCGTTGTCGCGGGCGTGCAGGCCGATGCTGGGTTCGTCGAGGACGTAGAGGACACCGGCGAGATTGGTGCCGAGCTGGGCCGCGAGGCGGATGCGCTGGGCCTCTCCGCCGGAGAGCGTCTCCGTCGGGCGGTCGAGCGAGAGGTAGGCGAGGCCGACGTGATCGAGGAATTTCAGGCGCTCTTCGATCTGCGGAACGATGTCCTGCGTGATGAGCTTGCCGCGCGCGTCGAGCTCGAGGGCGCGGAGGTGTCCGAGGAGCTGGGACGGAGTCGAAGCGAGCAGGCCGGGCAGCGACAGCGGAGCCTGTTTCGCGGGGGCCCGGAAGTGGAGTTTGACGGAGCGGCCGATGCGGTTGAGGCGGGCGCCGTGGCACTCGGGGCACGGGGTGCCGTTGTCGGAAAGGTCTTCGGCGGAATCGACGCCGAACTCGCGCAGGCGCGCGGCCGGATCGTCTTTGTCCTCCTCGTCGGCCTCCTCCATCATCCACGGGAAGACGCGGCCGTGGCCGCGGCAGGTGGGACACCAGCCGCGCGGCGAGTTGAACGAGAAATTCTTCGGATCGAGCTCGGGAAAACTCTCGCCGGTCTCGATGTCGGTGCGGGTGGTGGAGAACCACGAGAGGACGTCGCCCTGGGGCGTGAGGAGGAAACACGCGCCCTTGCCGACGCGGAGCGCGAGGTCGAGGGCGGCGCCGGGCTTCTCCTCGGTCTTGAGATCGGCGACGACGACCTCGATGTCATGCTCCTTGTAGCGGTCGAGTTTCTGGAAGGCGTCGACGCGCGTGAGCTTGCCGTCGGCGCGCATGAGCTCGTAGCCCTGATTCTCGATCCAGGTGGCGATGGGCTGGTGGTGGCCCTTGCGGCCGCGGATGAGCGGGGCGCAGAGGTAGAGGTGTTTCGCTTTCTTTGCCTTGGGCGTGTCGAGCACGCGGGCGAGGAGTTTTTTCAACGCGCCGGGCGAGAGCGGGGTGACGGGTTTGTCGGTGTCAGGGTGATGCTGGGTGCCGAGGCGCGCGTAGAGCAGGCGCAGATACTGGGCGACCTCGGTGATGGTCGCGACGGTGGATTTGCGCGAGCCGCGGGTGACGCGCTGCTCGATGGCGACGGTGGGCGGGATGCCGGTGAGGCGGTCCACGGCGGGACGCGGGAGCTGCTCCACGAACTGCCGCGCGTAGGGCGACATCGACTCCATGAAGCGCCGCTGGCCCTCGGCAAACACGATGTCGAAGGCGAGGGTGGACTTGCCGGAGCCGGACACGCCGGTGACGACGGTGAGCTGACGATGCGCGATGGTGAGGGAGAGGTTTTTCAGGTTGTTCTCGCGCGCGCCGGTGATCGTGAGATTGCCGGATTCGAGGGCGAGCAACGGGGTGTCGCCGTACGGCGCGGGGGCCTCGGCGGCGAGGAGGCCGCGGCCATCCTCGGCAAGCGCGGCGCGGAGAAACGGCGAGGTCGCGGTGTCGGCGAGCGCGACGGTTTCCGGGGTGCCCTCGGCGACGATCTTGCCGCCGTTGCTGCCGTCGTCGGTTGTGCTCGATCACGACCACGCTGTGGCCGGCGTCGACGAGCTTGTGGAGGACGGCGAGGAGGCGTTTGACGTCGTGGCGGTGGAGGCCGGTCGTCGGCTCGTCCAGCAGGAGCAACGCTCCCGGGATTTTCGAATTTTGATTTTCGGTTTTCGATTGGTCGGAACCGGAGGTGTAGGTGCCGAGGTAGCGGACGAGTTTCAGGCGCTGGGATTCGCCGCCGCTGAGGGTGTTGAGGGGCTGGCCGAGGGTGAGGTAGCCCATGCCGACGGACTCGAGCGAGGAGAGGCGCGTGCGGATTTCTTTGTGATCCGCGAAGAGCGTGAGGGCGTCGGTGACGGAGGTGTTGAGGAGGTCGGAGACCGAGCGGTCGTTCCACTTGATCGCGAGGACCTCGGGCTTGAAGCGGCGGCTTTCGCAGACGGGGCAGGGCACGAAGACATCGGAGAGGAACTGCATCTCGACGTGCTCGTAGCCGAGGCCCTGGCAGTGGTCGCAACGGCCGTCACCGCTGTTGAACGAGAAGGACGAGGGGCTGTAGCCGGCTTCCTGCGCAGCGGGGGTCGAGGCGTACAGATCGCGGATGAGGTCCCAGGCCTCGGTGTAGAGGGCGGGATTGGAGCGCGGCGTGCGCGAGAGCGGCGACTGGTCGACGAGGAGGATTTCGGAAAACGCGGCGTCGGCGGTGATCGACTCGATGACGGCGGGGTCCTCGGTGAGCTGGAGCTTTTGCGCCATCAGCCCCTGGTAGATGACGTTGTCGAGGAGGGTGGATTTGCCGGAGCCGGAGACGCCGCTCAGGCAGACGAGGCGGCCCAGCGGGAGGGAGACGTCGAGGGACCGGAGGTTGTGTTTGGTGACGTTGCGGAAATGGAGCCAGGGGGTGGCGGAGGAATGACGAATGCCGGATGACGAATGGTCGGAGATGGGGCGGCGGGTGGGCGGTGTCGGGATGGTTTCACGGCCGGAAAAGTAGGCGCCGGTGATGCTCTCGCGCGAGGCGAGGAGGGCGGGGATATTGCCCTCGAAGACGATGTGGCCGCCGCGGCTGCCGGGTTCGGGGCCGACCTCGATCACGTGGTCGGCGGCGCGGATCATGGCCTCGTCATGCTCGACGACGACGACGGTGTTGCCGGCGTCGGTGAGCGAGCGGATGATCGCGATCAGCCTGTCGATGTCGCGCGGGTGCAGGCCGACGCTGGGCTCGTCGAGGACGAAGAGCGTGTCGATGAGCGAGGTGCCGAGGCAGGAGGTGAGGTTGACGCGCTGGACCTCGCCGCCGGAAAGGGTCTTGGACTGGCGGTCGAGCGTGAGGTAGGCGAGGCCGACCTGGTCGAGGTAGCGGAGGCGGGTGAGGATGGACTCGTAGGCGAGGGAGGCGCTGCGGTTGTCGGTGGCGAGGCTGGCGAGCTCGGCGCGGGCGGCGGGCGAAGTGAGGAGCGAGAGCAGTTCGCTGACGGGGAGGAGGTAGAGCTCGGGCAGGGTGCGGCCCGACCATTTCCAACAGAGGGCCTCGGGCTGGAGGCGCTGGCCGCCGCAGGCGGGGCAGGGATTGTAGGCCCGGTAACGCGCGAGGAAGACGCGCACGTGCATCTTGTAGGTGTTCTTCTCGAGCCAGCGGAAGAAGCCCTTCACGCCGTACCAATACTGCGGCCAGGGCTTGCCGTTTTCCTCGCCGTAGCCGGGCTCGCCGTCGATGACGAAGCTCTGTTGCTCGGGGGTGAGCGAGGCGAAGGGGACGTTGGTCGGGATCTTTTTCTTCTTCGCGAAAACGTAGAGGTCCTTCTTCGACTCGCCGTAGATTTCGCTCTCCCAGCACTTGATCGCGCCATCGTCGAGCGAGAGCGACTGGTCGGGCACGGCGAGGCGGTAGTCGATGTCGATGACACGGCCGAAGCCGCGGCACTTCGGGCAGGCGCCGAGGGGAGAGTTGAAGGAGAAGAGCGCGGGCGAGGCGGGGCGGAAGGTGCGGCCGGTGGTGGGCGAGTGGAGTCCGCGCGAGAAATGGCCGGCGGCGGAGAAGGTGTCGGCGGCGAAGAAAAAGACCTGGCTCTGGCCGAAGTGGAGGGCGGTCTCGGTGGCCTCGAGGAAACGGGACTTGTTCGCCGCGGCGACGGCGAGGCGGTCCTGGATGACGAAGAGGTGGTCGGCGGTGGCGAGCGGGGCCTGGGGCGAGGCGAGGTCGGAGGCGAGGAGTTCGTCGAGCTTGTGAACGGCGCCCGCGGCGAGGATGCGGACGTAGCCCTGGTTTTTGAGGTTGGTGAGGATCTCGGGCCAGGTGAGGTTGGCGGGCTTGGCGACGCGGAAGCAGACGAGGAGGGTGCGGCCGGGGTGGGCGGCGGCGGTTTTTTCCCAGATGGACTGGGGATTGTCGTCCTCGACCTTTTCGCCGGTGGCGGGGTCGAAGCACTCGGCGACGTGGCTGAACCAGACTTTGAAGAAATCGGTGAGCTCCGTCATCGTGCCGACGGTGGAGCGCGAGGTTTTGACCGTGTTGCTCTGCTCGATGGCGATCGAGGGGCGGATGTTTTCGATGGAGTCGACCTTGGGTTTGTCGAGGAGGTCGAGGAACTGGCGGGTGTAGGCGCTGAACGTCTCGACGTAGCGGCGCTGGCCCTCGGCGTGGAGGGTGTCGAAGACGAGGGAGGACTTGCCCGCGCCGCTGAGGCCGGTGACGGCGATGTAGCGGCCGAGGGGGACATCGAGGTCGAAGCCCTTCAGGTTGTTCTGGCGGACGCCGCGCAGGCGGATGCACTCCGGCGCGGGGACGGCGCGGGCGGCGGCGGCGGCAGGGGGGGACTTCGAGGAAGGGAGGGAGGCGATCTTTTTAACCACGGATGGGCACGGATGAACACGGATGAAGAGAAGGCAACTCGGAGTGCGGCAAGCGCGATGTCTCCTGACAGGACGCTGTCAGGAGGAACGGCGGGACGGGGGGCGAAGGGCAGGGGGCGGAAGGAGAGGGGGTGGGTGATGGTGGGTGGAGGTGGGCGCAGGACGGGGCGCGGGGAGAGGGAGGAGGTGCGAGGTGGTCGGATTTGGTCGGATTTACCGAGGGGCCGGGGCGCGGAGGGTGCGTCGGGCGTGGAGGGGTGCGGACGAGGGCGGGGAGATATCGGGGCGAGGTGGGGGCGGCAGGTCGGACCGGGAAGCGGTCGGTTTCGGGCCGAAGGGGGCGAACGGCGGGCGCCCGGACGGGTTGTGAGTACCTTGATCCACCTTGATTTGGTCGGATTTACTCGGATTTGGTCGGATTTGAGGGGATCGGCCCCGAGACCGCTCCTGCCTGAGGGACCCTCCGCACGTCGCACGGTCAGCCTGACCGTGCTGGTTGATCCGATACTCGCCACACGACTAACTCCGACCGCGTCGGAGAGTGAGTCACAGAGAACACGGAGGAGGCACGGAGGCCACGGAGCGGAGGTCCGGCCCGTGTAGCGTGGCTGGCTCTGTGCCCTCGGATCGGGCCTCCGTGCGCTCTGTGACAAAAAGGGATTCACCCGATTGGATACCTTGATCCACCTTGATTTGGTCGGATTTACTCGGATTTGGTCGGATTCGGCCGGAGGCCGCGGGCGGGGCGGTTGGAGCGGGCCGGGATGGCGGTGGTCGTGGCCGTGGACCGCTCCGGCGTTGCGGGCGCCCGACGCGCGAGGTCCCGGGCGGAACGCAGGAGCGTTTCGCGACGGAGGGTGTCCGAGACGGGGTGGGTGCATGGGCGGGGCTGGTGGAGTGCGTTTCAGTATCCCTTTATTAGGAAATAAAGCAACTATTAAGATGAATAAAAGAACAATTGCGTGGGATGGTCCAGGACGACCCTTTTACCGGGCTTTGGCTGCTTCACGTCGACGCGCGAGGAGCCCATTTGAACAGGTCGCAGCGAGTTCATTTCGAATTCGACGAGTCGTTTGCCTCAGCCAGCATGGGCAAAAAAGAAATGGCTGTCCGCTACTCCTATCTTGCGCTCGAAGAAGACCACCGACTGGTCGCTGAGTGGTTTTCCGCTCTTCCGGAGGAGGTGACTGTGAGTGACGGGCCCGATCGCGTCTTGTTTTATTTTCATGCCATGGCCACCAAGCCATTGCCCACGGACGGAACAATCGACCAACAGACGACGCCTTTGGTTTTTGTGGAGAAGCCCCGGAAGAAGCGCGGGACGCTTTGGACCGATGCCGAAGTCTATTTTACACCCAGTCCCTTGAAACGGCAGTTTCCGACCCTGGGGAAGATCAGCCAGTCATTCGAGAAGTGGCTTCGCGGATTTGATTTGGTCTTTGCGCAAAAGAACGCCGCGCAGTCCAAGTGGACCTACTATCTTGAGGCGGGCATTCAAAATTACTGTGAGGAGGTGTACGCGCTACCCGAGGCAATGGCGGCCTTGCGTTCCGGCCAGTATTTTGTGCACCACCGAGCCTCGGCGGGAGCTCTAGATACTTTGGCAAGAAGTCTGCGGTTGCGTGGTTATCACGCCGAACCCGCTTAGATGGTGACCCGCCGCTACGGGACCCTCGACAAATTGCAACCGGCCCCGCGTTGCAGTTGGCGCGGGCCGTAACAGCCGGCCTATTTCCCCGCGAGCACGAGCTTCGCGCCGGCGGCGGCGATGGCCTGGGCGACGGCGGGGGGCGGGCGGCGGTCGGTGACGATGGTGTGGCGGGCCTCGAAGGGGGACGTCAGGGTCTGGGCTTTGCGGCCGAACTTCGAATTATCGAGGCCGAAGATCGTGCGCTCGGCGGCGGCGATCATCTTGCGCTGGCCGGAGGCGAGGAGGGGGTTGTGGTTCCAGATGCCCTGCTCGGTGAGGCCGGTGCCGCCGAGGATCGCGAGGTCGGCGTGGGTGGTTTCGAAGGACTGGTCGCAGAGCGGGCCGACGAGGACGCCGAGACGGCGGTAGATGCTGCCGCCGGTCACCGTGGTGTCGACGGCGCCGATCTCGGCGAAGAGGCTGGCGATGGGGATCGAGTTGGTGATGACCTGGAGGCGTTTCTCGGCGAGGAGATGGGCGACGCTGTAGGTGGTCGTGCCGCCGTCGAGGATCACGGTCATGCCGGGCTCGACCTGGTCGGCGATGATCCGGGCGATGGCGAGTTTCTCGGCGGTCTGGCGCTGGTTGCGGGTGGAGAAGTCGTACTCCTGCGCGAGGGCGTCGGTCTCGACGAGGGAGGCGCCGCCGTGGTGGCGGCGGGCGATGCCGAGGGACTCGAGTTCGTCGAGGGCGCGGCGGACGGTGGAGAGCGAACCGTCGAAGCGCGTGGCGAGGGTGTGGAGGTCCGCGTACTTGTGCTCGCGGAGGTGGGCCGCGATGAGGTCGATGCGCTGCCGGTGGGTCATGGGGTGGGGTGCGCGAGGAGGGTTTGAAAGAGGTCGAGGTACGCGGTGGCCTGACGAGTGGGGTCGAAGGCGGTGCGGGCGTGGGCGTGGGCGGCGGCGGAGAGCGCGGCGCGTTCGGCGGGAGGGGCGGCGATCAGGCGGGTGAGGGCGGCGCGGAAGGCGGCGCGGTCGTCGCGGGCGATGGCCCAGCCGGTCTGGCCGGGGAGGAAACATTCGGTGATGCCCTGCGCGTCGTAGGCGACGGCGGGGAGGCCGTGGGCCTGGGCCTCGATCAGGAAATTGGAGAGGGCCTCGCTCCACGAGGCGTGGACGGCGAGGTCGGCGGCGGCGTAGAGCGGCGAGGGGTCGCGGTGGAAGCCAAGGAAACGCACGCGGGCGGTGAGGTTCTTTTCGGCGGCGAGGGCTTCGCAGGCGGCGCGGGCGGGGCCGTCGCCGGCGAGCCAGAGCTGCCAGTCGGTGCCCGCGGGGAGGCCGGCGGCGAGCTCGATGAGTTCGCGCTGGTTTTTCTCGGGGCGAAACATTGCGACGTTGAGCAGGACGGTGGTCGCGGGGTTGGCGCCGTGTTGGGCGCGGAGGGCGTCGTCGCGCGCGAGGGCGGCGGTCGCGGGGAAGACGAGGGAGTTGTGGATGACGGAGATTTTTTCGCGGGGGATCGCGTAGCGCGCGACGAGGGTGTCGCGGGCATCGGCGCTGTTGGCGACGACGTGGGCGGTGCGGCGGAGGCCGGCGACGTAGCGGGCGGGCAGGGGTTTGCCGGTGCGCATCGTGGTCACGACGCGGGTGGGCTGGCGGAGGTGGTCGGTAAGGAACGCAAGGCGCGAGGCATGGCAGTTGGCCATGCGGCCCATGCAGAGCACGACGGCGGGCCGCGTGCGGCGGACGAAGCCGAGGAGGCCGGGGGCGAACCAATCGAGGTGGAGGTCGAAGGGCTGGAGCGCGCGCTGGCGCACGGCGGGCGCGACGGTGGCGGCGAGCGGGCCGC
>JAPLTR010000443.1 GCA_026398065.1 Verrucomicrobiota bacterium
CAGATCGAGATCAAGGATCAGCAGCTCACCCTGGTCCGCGGCAAGCCCACGGATTTCGGCTTCGACGATCCCGAGTTCGCCAACTACACGTTCACCTCGCAGATCAACAATCCCCAGCTCTACCGCTATCGCAGCCTGGAGCTCGCCTACAACCAGCAGCTCAGCTTCCTCCCCGGCCTGCTGCGGTCGACGAACGTCAACCTGAGCTACAGCCGCAACTACGCGAACCAGCTCTTCCCGGGCGTCACCCCGCACAAGGTCTCCGGCGCCATCGGCTGGTCCTACCGTCGCCTCAACCTCCGCCTCGGCACCGTCTGGCAGGCCGACATGCCGGTCTATGCCATCAGCCTCGGCCGCTACCAGCGCCACAACGTCAAGTTCGACCTCAGCGGCGGCTTCAAGCTCACGAACAACACCAGCCTCTTCTTCCAGGGCCGCAACATCCTCAACGATCCGAACCTGATCTACGAGGGCGACCCGACCAAACCGTCCGTGCCCGCCGCCTTGTATCGCTATGGCAATTACGGCGTGAGCTGGGTCATGGGCATCAAGGGCAACTTCTAGGCTCCTCCGTCGCCGCGGGCGTGAGCGGGTCGGTCGCGGCCCCCGCTCACGCCTCGCGTTCCACTATCGCCTGTCGGCCCCGTCTTCCTTCTAGTTTACCGGCCCCATGAAAACGCTCCGACACGCCTTCGCCCTCTTCGCCCTCGCGACCGTGATCTCCGGCTCGCCGGCTTCGGCCGCCGCCGCCCTCCGGTCCAACACCGACGAGTCCAAGGTCGGCAGCCTGCCGCTCCCCGACCCGCTGCGCGCGGAGGACGGCACGGCCATCGGCGATGTCGCCGCCTGGCGCGCCCGCCGCCGGCCCGAGCTGCTCCGGCTCTTCGCCACCGAGGTCTACGGTCGCACGCCCGACGCCCCGCGGAGCGGCCTGCGCTGGGAGACCACCTCCGTCGACCGCACCGCCCTCCGTGGCAAGGCGACCCGCAAGGAGGTCACGATCCACTTCACCGCCCAGTCCGACGGACCGAAGCTCCACCTCCTCATCTACCAGCCCAACACCGGCCCCGGCCCTTTCCCCGCCTTTCTCGGCCTCAATTATTTCGGCAACCAGTGCGTCAACGCCGACCCCGGCATCGCGCTTTCGACCGCGTGGATGCGGACCAGCGCGGAGTTCGGCATCGTCAACAATCGCGCCACCGAAAAGACCCGCGGCGTGCACGCCCACCGTTGGGACGTGGAGACGGTCGTCGCCCGCGGCTATGCCAGCGTCACCGCGTACTACGGCGACCTCTGCCCCGACCACGTCAACGGCCTCGGCGAATCCGTCGGCGCCCTGCTGAAGAGCGGCACCACCGAGCAGCGCCCCGCCGACGGCTGGGGCGCGATCGGCGTCTGGGCCTGGGGCCTGAGCCGGGCCCTCGACTATCTCCAGAGCGACCGCGAGATCGACGCCCGGCGTGTGGCCGTCCACGGCCACTCCCGCCTCGGCAAGGCCGCGCTCTGGGCCGGCGTGCAGGACGAGCGGTTCGCGCTGGTCATCTCCAACGACTCCGGCTGCGGCGGCGCCGCGCTCAGCAAGCGCGACTTCGGCGAGACCGTCGCGATGATCAATAAAAACTTCCCGTTCTGGTTCGCCCTCAATTTCCGCAAGTACAACGACCGCGAGGCCGCCCTCCCCGTCGACCAGCACGAGCTGCTCGCCCTCGTCGCCCCGCGCCCGCTCTACGTCGCCAGCGCCTCCGAGGATCTCCACGCCGATCCCAAGGGCGAGTTTCTCGCCGCCAAGTTCGCCGAGCCCGTCTACGCGCTCTACGGAAAAAAGGGCCTCGGCGTCGCCGCGCAACCGCCCGTCGACCACCCCGTCGGCGAGACCATCGGCTACCACCTCCGCACCGGCAAACACGACATCACGCCCTACGATTGGGCGCAGTACCTCGACTTCGCCGACCGTCACCTGAAGCCGCAGCCATGAACCGTCCGCCGTGAGCACCCGTCGCATCGCCGCCCAGGCCGGGGTCTCGCCGTCCACCGTTTCGCTCGCCCTGCGCAACAGCCCGAAGATCCCCGCGGCCACCAAGCAGCGCATCCTCAAGATCGCGAAGCGCCTCGGCTACCGCCCCGACGGCAAGCTCACCGAGCTGATGAGCCACCTGCGCCTCAAGCGCACGCGCGCCCGCGAGGCCTGCTTCGGCGTCGTCTCGCTCTACCCGGACGCGCGCCCGTGGGCCCACTCCCTGCACCTCACGCGCATCTATGACGGCATGGTCGCCCGCGCCGAGGCCCTTGGCTACCGCCTCGAGCCGTTTTGGATTCGCGAGCCCGGGATGACGCTCCGCCGACTCCGCTCGATCCTCGATGCCCGCGGCATCGAGGGCCTGCTCTGCTTCGGCAGCCCCGGCCTTGACGACGAGTGGCCCGCCGAGCTCGACCACTACGCCATCGTCTCGCAGGGGCTCAGCATCAAGACCCCGCTCCATTGCGTCGTGAGCCACGTCTACAACGACATGTGGCGGGCCCTCGACAAGGTCTACGCCCTCGGCTACCGCCGGCCCGGCCTCGTCATCGGCCGCTACGAGGAGGAGCGCAGCGCCCACGCCTACCTCAGCGTCTACCTCGGCTGGTCGCACCTCGTGCTCGGCTCGCCCGCCGCGATCCCCGTGCTCCAGCTCGACCGCGTCGAGGAGCAGCCCATCGCGGCGTGGTTCGCGCAACACCGCCCCGACGTCCTCCTCTTCGTTCACCACTACGACGCCCTGCCCAGCTTCGAGGCCATCTTGAAACGCCAGCGGCTCCGCCTGCCGCAGGATGTCGGCGTCGCCGTCATCAGCCAGAATCTCGCGGGCACGGACTTCTCCGGCCTGCAGGAGAACCAGCACCTCATCGGCGGCTGGGCCGTCGAGCTCCTCGTCTCCCGCATCATGAACCGCGACTTCGGCATCCCCACCAACCCGCGCATCGAGATGGTCGAGCGCCAGTGGATCGACGGCAAAACCCTCCGCGCCCAACCCAAATGACCCCCGTCGATTCCTCCGCCCAGATCCGCCAGTGCGAGGACGCCGTCGCCCGGCTGCGGACCGGCGAACGGTCCCCGCTCGCCACCTGGCTCCACGGCCACCTCTTCGACCACGTGATGCCGTTTTGGACGAGGCACGCGGTCGACAAGTGCGGCGGCCTCTGCACCTGCATCAACGACCGCGGCGAAATCCTCAGCACCGAAAAATGGCTCTGGAGCCAGTGGCGCGCCGTCTGGGTTTTCAGCCGCATCTACAACCGCCTCGACCGCGATCCGGAATGGCTCCGCCTCGCGCAACACATCGCCGGGTTCTGCATCCGCTACGGCTGGGAAACGTCCTCCGACGGCTGGGCCCTCCTCCTCTCGCGCGACGGCAAGATCCTCCGCGGCTACGAGAGCACCTACGTCGACGCCTTCGCGGTCTACGGCCTCACCGAGCTCTACCTCGCCACCGGCGACGATTCCCTCCGCGCCCTCGCGTGCCGCACCGCCGATGCCTCCCTGAAAAAGCTCCGCGGCCCCTACGACCGCATCCCGCATTTTCCGTATCCGATTCCTCCTGACGCGAAACCCCACGGCATCCCCATGCTCTGGTCCTACGGCCTCGCCGAACTCGGCGCCGCCGTGAAAAGCGAGCGCTACCTCCGGATCGCCTCCACGCTCGCCGACGACATCTTCCGCGACCACCACCGGCCCGCCCGCGACACCTTCCTCGAATTTGTCCGGCTCGACGGCACCGATTTTCCCGCGCCGCAGGGCACCGCCGTCGTCCCCGGCCACGTCATCGAGGACATGTGGTTTCAGCTCCACACGGCCGATCATCTGCGCGCCGCCGGGCTCGCCCCGTCGCGTCCGGACGCGGACCTTTTCCGGCACATGCTCCGCCACCTCGAGCTCGGCTGGGATCGCACCCACGGCGGCCTGCTCCTCGCCATCGACGCCGACGGCCGCTCCCCGGTCGGCTGGGGCTACCCCGACACCAAGCTCTGGTGGCCCGTCACCGAGGCGCTCTACGGCGCGCTGCTCGGCTGGACCCGCACCGGCGATCCCGCCTTCCACGACTGGTACCAACGCGTCTGGCAGCTCAGCCTCCGGCACTACGTGGACTGGGAAAACGGCGAGTGGCGCCAGAAACTGAGCCGCACCTTCACCCCCATCACCGACACCGTCGCCCTCCCCGTGAAGGACCCGTTCCACCTCCCGCGCAGCCTCATCCTCCAACTGGAACTGCTCGCGAAATGACCAAAAAAAACGCCACCGGAAAATCCCGGCGGCGTTCTCGTATCTCTTTAGATAAAAATGCTTTACGCCTTCTTCTTCTTCTCGTCGGGCTTCTTGAAGTCCGTATGGCCCTTCTTCTGGGCGAAACCGAGATCCTCGACGAGCTTGGCGGCGGCGGCGTTGTCACCGGCCTTCAGCGCGGCCTCGAGCTTGTCGACTAGCGCGATGAAATCCTTCATCTGCGCCTGGTACTTCGGGGCGTCCTCGGGGTGCCAGGCCGGCTTCTCCTTCGCGGCGGCGGCTGACTCGGCCTTGATCGTGGCCACGAGC
This sequence comes from Verrucomicrobiota bacterium, assembly GCA_026398065.1. GTDB lineage: Bacteria > Verrucomicrobiota > Verrucomicrobiia > Opitutales > Opitutaceae > GAS368. The sequence continues at coordinate 4,568 of JAPLTR010000443.1, forward strand.
GTGAGGGAGTCGGCGTTCTTGGTGGCGTCGGAGATCTGGCGCTTCAGCTTGCGGAACGCGCCGCCCATCTTGTCCATATGGTTGCCGAGGACGGTCTCGTCTTTGTCTTTGCCTTCAGCGGCGCGGACACTCGGCACGACGGCCGCGGCGCAAATGAGGGAGAGTAACAGTGTGCGAATTTTCATGAGCTTGGTTTTGATTGGGGAACAGAGGAAAGTCGGATGAAGAAGAACATCTCTCGCCGGGGGGCAATCCCGATTTATTCCCCTGACAGACGCATGACCCCGCCAACGGTTGCACGCCTTAATCGACAAATGCCCACTCTTCCGGGTTGCCCACCCTCCCCCGTCCGCTGAATTCTCCCTCACCCCTCCCTCCTCCGTTTCGCCGAATTTTCCCTCACTGCCATGACCACCCTCACCCGCCGTCACTTCCTCACCGCCACGACCGCCGGCCTCGCCGTCGCGCTCCTGCCCCGCTCCGCCTCCGCCGCGCCGGTTTCCAACGCCACCAAGTGGCCGGTCGGCTGCTTCAACCGCCCCTGGACCAAGTGGTCCTACGACGAGACCCTCGATGGCATCAAGGCCGCCGGCTATACCCACACCGGCCTGCTCACCCCGACCAAGACCGACCCCTTCACCGGCTCCGCCGCCACCCCGGAGTACCTCGCCGCCCTGAAGCAGAAAATCGCCGCCCGCGGCCTCAAGGTCAACATGACCGCCCTCCGCGTGAAGACCGACCTCGAGCTCCCCGCCGCCATCGCCGACACCCGCAAGCAGATCGAAAACGGCCAGACCGTCGGCGTGGAATTCGCCCTCACCTTCGGCGAGGACAAGCCCGAGCGTTACGAAAAGTATTTCAAGATCATGTCCGACGCCGCCGCCTTCGCCCAGGAGCGTGGCATCAAGCTCGTCATGAAACCCCACGGCGGCGGCAGCGGCGCCTCCGACGAGATCGTCACGGCCATCAAAAAGGTCGGCCACGCCAACTTCAAAATCTGGTACGACGCCGGCAACATCATCTATTACACCGGCAAGGACCCGGTCGCCGAACTCGAGCCGATTCTCCCCCACGTCACCGGCTTCTGCGCCAAGGACTGCTCCGTCGAGACCGACGCGGCCGGCAAACGGAAGCCCGAGGTCATGATCCAGTTCGGCGCCGGCAAGGTCGATTTCGCCGCCGTGTTCAAGAAACTGAAGTCCGGCGGCTTCAACGGCCCGGTCATGGTCGAGTGCTGCAAGATCGGCGCCACCGCCGACGAGACCACCGCCAACGCCCGCGCCAACTACCAGTTCCTGCAAAAAGTCCTCGCGAGCGTCTGATCCCGCCGTCGCCTGATCTCCGGAGCCGCCGGCGTGAGGCAACCCCTCCCTCCGTTGGTGTCTTTCGTGGTTCATCTCCTCCCGCCCCCTCTTTTTTCCAAGTGTTCCGTGGGCCCAACCTTGATCCACCTTGATTTGGTCGGATTTACTTGGATCCGCTCGGATGATCAGGGATTCCAAGGACCCGAAACGTAGGTCGAGCTTTACGCCCGACAGCTTGGATGAGGTCGGATTTACTTGGATTTGGTGCGATTGACTTGGATTCGCTCCGAGACCGCCCCTGCCTGTGCGAGCCTCCGCGCGTAGCACGGTCAACCTGACCGTGCTTCTTGGCCACGCCCCCACTCCTCGACCCAGCACGGTCAGGCTGACCGTGCTACGTCTCCAGCCACCCACCACCTCCGGTCTTTCGTGTCTTTCATGTTTTTCGTGGTTCATCTGATCGAGCCTTCTCTTTTTCCGTGTCTTCCGTGTGTTCCGTGGGCCCCTCCCCTCCACTTCTGTAGATGGAGGCGAGGTCGGATCTGGTCGGATTTACTTGGATTTGGTGCGATTGACTTGGATTCGCTCCGAGACCGCCCCTGCCCGTGCGAGCCTCCGCGCGTAGCACGGTCAACCTGACCGTGCTTCTTGGCCACGCCCCAACTCCTCGACCCAGCACGGTCAGGCTGACCGTG
>JAPLTR010000783.1 GCA_026398065.1 Verrucomicrobiota bacterium
CCGTCGCCGCCATCGCCTACGAAGGGCCAAAAACCGACAACCCCCTCGCCTTCCGTCATTATGATCCCACGGAAGTGATCGACGGCCGAACGATGGCCGATCACCTGCGCTTCTCGATCGCCTACTGGCACGCGTTCCGCGGCACGGGGGCGGATCCGTTCGGACCGGGAACCATCGTCCGCCCGTGGGAACGCGGCAAGGACCCCGTCTCGGTCGCCAAGGTCCGCCTCGAGGCCGGCTTCGAATTCTTCTCGAAGATCCGCGCGCCCTTCTGGTGTTTCCATGACCGCGACATCGCGCCCGAGGGCCAGACCCTCGCGCAGTCCAACAAGAATCTCGACCAGGTCGTCGCCCACGCGAAGCTGCTCCAGAAGGCCACCGGCGTGAAACTCCTCTGGGGCACCGCCAACCTCTTCTCCAATCCGCGCTACATGTGCGGCGCCTCGACCAATCCCGACGCCCACGTCTTCGCCTATGCCGCCGCGCAGGTGAAGAAGGCCCTGGACGTCACCCAGGAACTCGGGGGTGAAAACTACGTTTTCTGGGGTGGCCGCGAGGGCTACGAGACGCTCCTCAACACCAACCTGAAGCGCGAACAGGACCACCTTGCCGCGTTTCTTCACATGGCGGTCGACTATGCCAAGAGCATCGGCTTCAAGGGCCAGTTCCTCATCGAGCCCAAGCCGAAGGAGCCGACCAAGCACCAGTACGACTTCGACGTCGCGAGCGGCATCGCCTTCCTCCGCACCTACGGCCTCGAGAAATATTTCAAGTTCAACATCGAGACCAACCACGCCACGCTGGCCGGCCACACCTTCCAGCATGAGATCGAGGTCGCAGCCTCGCAGCAGATGCTCGGCTCGATCGACGCCAACTCCGGCGACCTCCTCCTCGGCTGGGACACCGACCAGTTCAACACCGACGTGAAGGAGCTCACGCTCGCGATGACGAGCATCCTCAAGGCCGGCGGCCTCGGCACCGGCGGCTTCAACTTCGATGCCAAGCTCCGCCGTCCGAGCATCGATCCGTCCGACCTTTTCCACGCCCACATCGGCGGCATGGATGCCTACGCCCTCGCCTTCAAGCTCGCCCGCAAGATCCTCGCCGACGGTAAATTCGCCTCCTTCGTGTCCGACCGCTACGCGAGCTTCGACTCCGGTTTCGGCGCCGACATCGAGAGCGGCAAGGCAAACTTCAAGTCCCTTGAAAAACTGGTCCTCGGCAAACTCGGCGAACCCAAGCCCCGCAGCGGCCGGCAGGAGTATCTCGAAAACCTGCTCAACACGTATCTGCACGGCTGAGTCCGTCGGGCCGTCGCGGCGACACCCGGTCAATCAAGGCGCGGTCTTCAAAACCGCGCCTTTTTTACGTCTCCACCACGGCCGTGGCTTTTCCGGCCGCGACCGCCTTCACCGGTTTGCGCACCGTGGGTCCTTCGACCCACCGCGCCGGGATCGTCGTCGTGGTGGGCCACTCCGGCACCCCGAGTTCGTTGCGCTGCAACTGCGCGATCAACAGTTCCACGGCGCGCGCGCCGAGTTCGCGCGGCTGCTGGTCGAGTCCCGCGCACGGGCGGGTTTTGTAGAGGAGGTTGAGGCTCACGAAGCCATGGGTCTCCGGCACGGTCGCGCCGCAGCTTTCCATCCAGTCGATCACTTCCGTGAAATGGCTCAGCACGACGTCGGGTTTGTGCTTCCGAAACCACGTCACGAAATCCGCCCGGTTTCTTCCCGGCGTGACCAGCATCGGCACATGCTCGATGCCGGGGTGGGTCTCCTGAAACGAACGGAACCCCGCACTAAACCGGTGCTGGGTGCGTTCGTCGCGTCCCGTCTCCACGAAGAAGCCCGGCCGCCGGTAACCGCGCTGCGCCATTTGTGCGAGCACGCCGATCATCGAGCGGTAGTGGTTGCAGCATACGCAGTGCAGGGCGGGCCGCTCGATGATGTAGTCGGTGTAGACGCCGGCATAGTTCGACCAGTCGAGCCCCGACCAGTCGGGCGCGTACCACGACGGCAGCACGAGGACGCCGTGAATCCCGCGCGACTGCAAAATCCCGTCGAGCCGTGGCAGGGTCATCTCGGCCGGGTTGACCAGAAACTCCTCCAGCTTGAAGCCCAGTTCGGCCGCCCGGTCCCGCCCGCCGCGCAACAGCTCCTGGTGAAACACCCCGTGGGGATCGCGCCGCTGCGGCTCATAGATGTCCACCGCCGCCAGCACGCCGCGAAAGGTGCCGCCGCGCGATCGCCGCAGCTCCGACATGACCGCGGCCGCGAGCGGGTTTCGTTTGTAGCCCGCATCCTTCGCCGCCTTGCGGATGCGTGCCGCCGTCTCGGGATCGACGCGGCCCTTGTCGCGGAGCGCGTCGGACACGGTGGTATGGGAGAGCCCGAGGGCACGGGCCAGGGAGCGAACGGTCGGGGCGGAAGCGGACTTCATGGCTGACTGTAAGGCAACAGCTCCACCGGCGATGGCAAGCCTGCTGATGGCGTTCGCCGCCTTGCACCGGAAACCCGAACCTGCGTGACTCCAGCGGTGCGTCACGTCCTCACCCGTCTCAGCTCCCGTCATCGGTTCCTCGCCGTCGCGCTCGCGTTCGCCGCGCTCTGGCTCGCCGGCTGCTCCTCCGTGGTGACGCGCAAGGTCGTCGACCTGTCGACCTACAAGCACATCTACGTCGAACACCGCCTCACCGACGACAAGCGCCTCGACGAAATGATCGTCACCGAGCTCACCCGCCTCGGCTACCAGGCAACGCACGGTCCGCTGACGATGCTGCCGGACAACGCCGATGCCGTCCTCAGCTATGAGGACCGCTGGGAGTGGGATTTCCGCACCTACCTGATCGAGCTCAACGTCACCGTGACCACGGCGCGGACGAAAAAGAAGCTGGCCGATGGACGTTTCTATCAGCCGACGCCCAACTCCAAACCTCCCGCTGAGGTGGTGAGCAAGGTGCTGACGCCGCTGTTTGCCAAAAAGTAGGGCGGACTTTCGTCCGCCCTCGCTGTGTTCCAGCCGACCTCGGCTGCGGGGATTATTTCATCATCTGCGGCTTCGCATCGCCGGGGGCGAGGCTGAGCGCCCAGAGGATGCCGCCGGCCACGTGCTGCTGATAAAGCTTGGAGAGCTCGGGCGCGTTCATGCGCTTGCCCCCCTCGGTCGCGGCCGGGTCCCAGACATCGTCACGATGGCCGAGCGAGGTGTAGAACACCCGGCCCTTGCCCATCTGCTTGCACCACGACACCGGGAAATCCCCCTGCGTCGCCTTCTTGGCCTTCACGTCGTCGGCATTCACCATCAGGCGGTCGATCTTCAGGAGGCCGTGAACCGTGGAACGCTCGAAATTTTTGAACTGATAGATCTCGTCGTACACCGTCCACGTCGCCGGCAGCATCTTCACCGCGCTGTGCGCATGGTCCTCGTTGATGCAGTCCACGGAGACCTGCGGGCCGTGGGTTTTGAACGACCCGCCAATCATCGAGACGTAGGGCATGAAGGTCTTCAGCGTGTCGGTCGCCGCATGGATGCCGATGAAGACACCGCCACCATTCACCCAGTCGACGAGCCCCTGCTTGTCCGGCAGCGGCAGATCGTCGCCCGTCGTGCTGGCAAAGAGCACGGCGTCGTAATTTTTCAGGTTGGCTGGAGCGAGGGGCTTCAGGGCCGCGACGACCGTCGGCATCCACTGCGCCAGCGCCGCTTCGTAGGCCTTCTGGTCCGCCTTGTATTTCTCCAGCGCCGCGAGATGGGCCGGGGCCTTGTCCCCGTCCTTGCCGGGCCTCGGGGCCGCCGGCTTCTTCGGCTCGCCCGCCGGCTGGTGGATGAATTCCACCGTAAACTTGCCGCCGCTCTCGTCGGCGAGTTGGGTCAGGATCTTTTCCGCGGTCGGAATCGAGGAGTGCCGGAATCCCGTCGTGACGGTCACGACGAGGACTTTTTTCGGCGCCGCCGCGAGCGACAGCGCGGTGGCGAGGGTCAGGAGGGCGAATTTAAGCAACGGGTTTTTCATGAGGGGATAAGCACCGGCGAAACCGCCGGGAAGCGAACGCCCAGTCTGCCAATTCCCAGACTCACGAACAGCTTAAATCGCAGCCCCGGACTACTTCTCCGGCAGGGCAAAGGCCGTCCATGCGTCGCCGGTCGGACCGCCGATCTTGCCGCCGCCGCTCGCCGCGATCACGACGAACTGTCGTCCCCCCACTTCATAGATCGTCGGCGGCGCGGTGCCCGCGAGCGGAAGCTTGGCGGACCAGAGTTCCGCGCCGGTGTCCTTGTCGAAGGCCCGGAACAGTTCGTCGCGGGTGCCCCCGACGAAGACGAGTCCACCGGCCGTCACCGTGGGCCCGCCGAAGTTCTCCATGCCGGTCGGCGGCACGCCGCGTTTCTTCAGCTCGGGATACTCCCCGAGCGGCACGCGCCAGAGGATCTTTCCCGTGTTGAGATCGACGCAGTTGAGGAGGCCCCACGGCGGCTTCACGCCCGGATACCCCTCGTCGTCCTCGATGAACTTGTACGGCACCGTGAAATAGGCCGGACGACCGTCGGCGGTCGGAGCCGCGCGCTTCGGGAGCGGCTGGTTTCGCCGCATCAGGAAATCCAGCAGGTCGCGCTGCTGCTGTTCCGTCATCGGCGGATTGGGCGGCAGGGGCTGTGGCGGCATCAGACCCTTGCCGTTCTTGATCTGCGCGATCACCTCCGCGTCCGTCATGCGGTGCCGCAGGCCCACGAGCGGCGGCACCATGCCGAGGCCGAGCCGGGTCGGGCCGTGGCAGGGCGCACACACCTGTTGGTAATATTTTTCCCCCTCGGTCGGCGGCTTCGACGGATCGCGTTCCAATTCGTCCAAGCGATAGACCGTCGCCTTCGAGAGCACGTTGTTCGACGTCACATAGAGGCGGCCGGTCGGCACGTCGATACTGCCGCCCGTCCACTCCGCGCCGCCGCGCGAGGAGCGGTAGAGCATCGGCTTCGCCTCGGTCGGCGGCTCGAACCATCCCATGGTGCCCCGCTCCACCTGTTTCTTCACAAATTCGTGCGCCGCCGGCGTGCGCTCCGTGATCTGGTCCGCCTTGATCTCCGGGTACGTCAGCGGCTCGGGCAGCTCGATGTCCGGCTGATAGGGCGCGGTGACCTCGCCCGGCAGCGTCGAGGCGGGCGCACGCCGCAGGCGAAACGGAAAGACCGGCTTCCCGCTCACGCGGTCGAGCAGGAGCATGTTGCCCAGCTTCGTGACAGCGACCACCGCATCGACCTTGCGCCCGTCGCGCGTGATCGTCACGAGCGAGGGCGGCGCGGGATTGTCCACGTCCCAGATGTCGTGCCGGACATTTTGAAAATGCCACAGGCGCTTGCCGGTCTTGGCCTCGAGCGCGACCACGCAGTTGCCGTACAAATTGTCGCCGAGGCGGTCCACGCCGAGGAAGTCCGGCCGGGGCGCGCCCACCGCGACGAACACGATGCCGCGGGCCTCGTCGAGCGAGAGGCCGCCCCAGGGATTCGCACCCTGTTTCGACGACCCCTGCCAGGTCTCCGCGCCATACTCCCCCTCACGCGGGATCGTGTGAAACCGCCAGAGCTGCTCGCCGGTCCGCAGGTCGAAGGAGTACACGTCGCCCGAAAATCCCGCCACGATATAGGTGCCGTGCGAGATCACGCCGACGCCCGAGCCGCCGGTCGGCAGCGGCGTCCGCCCTCCCTGGCCGAAGCCCTCGATCGGCTTGCCCGTTTTCGGATCGACCGCGTAAACCCAGTTGCCGCACGCAAACACGAGGCGCGGCGCCGCGCCGTTTTCACCCGGCCAGAAGACCTGTCCGCGCCGTGCCGGCACGTCGGAAAGTCCGCCGCCGGACGGCGGCACCTTGAACCGCCACAGCTCCGTCCCCTTCGTCGCGTCGAGGGCCACGAGCGCATGCCCCACGGTCGGCACATAGAGCACGCCATCGACCACGATGGGGTTGCACTGGATGTTTCCGCTGCCGTCGCCCGAGCGAAACGTCCACGCCTCGCGCAGTTCCTTCACATTGCTTTTGTTGATCTGCGTGAGCGCCGAATAGCGCCGCGCACCGGCATCGCCGTGCGACACCGTCCACGTGCGCATCGCCGCCGGCTCCGGGTTGCCGGCGCTCGGCGTGAGCTCGGCGCCCGTGGCCGCCGGGATCGTCTGGAATTCCGGCAGGCGCGCG
>JAPLTR010000953.1:0-3402 GCA_026398065.1 Verrucomicrobiota bacterium
GCAATGTCTATGTGGCCGACCTGAACAATGACGTGGTCTGGAAGATCACGCCGGCCGGCATCATCACCGCCTTTGCCGGCGCCGCACTCCAGAATGGCAGTGTCGACGGCGCGGGTGCCGCCGCACGCTTCTTTCACCCCAAGAGCCTCGCGATCGATGCCGCCGGCGCCCTTTACGTCGTCGAAACGTACAACGCCACCGTCCGAAAAATCACCCCGGGCGGCGTCGTGACCACGCTCGCCGGAAAAGCTCTGGCTACCGGCCGGACGGACGGCCCCGCCGCGGACGCCCGCTTCGGCGATCTGCGCGCTGTTGCCGTCAGCCCCACCGGTGACGTCTACGTCATCGACGGCACTTCCCTGCGCAAGATTGCGACCAACGGCACCGTGAGCACCGTTCTTCCGCCCAGCCCGGCGGACCCCGCGCAGCGGCTCTCGAATCCCAACGGCCTCGCCGTGGACCGCGCCGGCAATGTTTATATCGCGGACACCGGCAACTACGTTGTGCGCCGGCTGACGCCCGCGGGCGTGCTGAGCGTGGTCGCCGGTCAGATCGGTGCCAGCGGCACGACCGACGGTGCTGTTGCCACGGCCCGGCTCAGCGGCCCCCGCGCGCTCGCCGTCGACGATGCGGGCAATCTCTTCATCGGCGACGGTCGTGTCCTCCGCCGGCTCGGCACCGATGGCATGGTCATCACCCTGGCCGGCGGCAGCTCCGGCTGGGCCAACGGCACCGGCACCGGCGCGCGGTTCTCCTCCATCTACGCCATCGCCGTCGATCCGGCCGGGCGGCTCTACCACATGGATGGAGCCAACGACGCGGTGCGCGTCGCCACACCACCCACGTACGCCTTGTTCCTGCCGACCATGATCACGAAGCAGCCCGCGACTGCGTCCCCCACCGCCGGCGGCACCGCCTCCCTGAGCGTCACCGCCGATGGCACCGGTCCGTTCACCTATCAGTGGCTCCGCGATGGCACGGTCGTGCCCGGCGCCACCGCGGCGACGCTCACGCTCGCCTCGGCGCAATCGGGTGATTCGGGCACCTACACCGTCGTCGTCACGGGCGCGGGCGGAGCGGTGACGAGCACCGCGGCGACGCTCACCATCCAAACGCCCATCCGGATCACCAATCTCGCGATTCGCGCTGGCGCAGGCTCCGGCGACGCCACCCTGATCACCGGGTTTGTCGTCGCCGGCGGAGCAAAGCCGATCCTGGTGCGCGGCGTCGGGCCCGCATTGACCAGCTACGGAGTCGTCGGCGTCCTGCCCAATCCGCGTCTCGGCCTGTACTCGGGCGAGACGCTCCTCGCCCAAAACGACAACTGGAGCGACGACCCCGATGCGACCACCGTCGCGCAGACGACCTCCCGGCTCTCCTTTGCCCTGGCACCCAACAGCCTGGATGCCGCCATGCTCAAGACGCTCAGCGATGGCGCTTATACGGCACAAGTCGGCTCGGCCGACGGCCGCAATGGCATCGCCCTGCTGGAAATGTACGACACGGGATCCGCCGGCCCCAACCAGGGGCGGCTGGTCAACGTCTCGGCTCGCACGTCCGTTGGCACAGGCGAGAACATCCTCATCGCCGGGTTCACGATCACCGGATTTCCGTCGTCCCTCCGCACGACGCTGTTGATCCGGGGCGTCGGTCCCGCGCTCCGGGGCTATGGCGTCGAAGGCACCCTGGCCGACCCGCAGATCGCGTTGTTTGCGAACAGCACTCTGATCCAACAGAATGACGATTGGGGCCAGAACGGCTCCCAGATCACGACGACCTCTGCACAGGTGGGTGCGTTTCCGCTGCCCGTCGGCAGCAAGGACGCCGCGATGGTCGTGACGCTCGGCCCCGGCAGCTACACCGTCCAGCTCTCCGGCGTCGCGAGCACGACCGGCGTCGGGTTGATCGAGATCTACGAGGTGCGGTAGGCCGGTGGGGGCCGGCCTCATTTTTCCACCCGTCGGAAACCGGCCACGGGGATCAGGGGATTTGTACCGACATTTCTCCCGCAACCCCGCTTGCCACGCTCCGTCTGCCCCCTACTTTCCCCGATCCCCCATGAGCCGTTCCCACTCCCTCACCCTCCGTGCCCTCGCGCTCGCGTCGGCCCTCGCCGTCTCCGCTTCGTTCCCCGCCCGCGCCGCCGAGGTCGCTTCCGACGCCCATGACGAGGACGCCGGTCCCGCCGGCGCCCAGCGCAAGTCCGGCAAGATCCTGAACATCGGTTCGCGCACCGCCGCCGCCGAGATCTCCCCCGCCTCCAACGAGGGCGAACAGGCCCTCAAGCGCATGAAGGTCCCCGCCGGCCTCAAGATCTCCCTCTGGGCCGCCGAGCCCATGCTCGCCAACCCCGTCGCCTTCAACTTCGACGAAAAGGGCCGCATCTTCGTCGCCGAGACCTACCGCTACCGCTCCAGCGTCCTCGATATCCGCGACTACATGTGGACCCTCGAGGACGAGCTCGCCAACCGCACCCTCGAAGACCAGTCCGCCGCCATCCTCCGCCACTTCGGCCCCGACGGCGTGAAGGAGCTCTCCATCGAGAGCGAGCGCGTCCGCCTCCTCGAGGACTCCGACCACACCGGCGTCGCCACCAAGTCCTACCTCTACGCCGAGGGTTTTAACTCCCCGCTCGACGGCATCGCCTCCGGCGTCCTCGCGCGCCGCGGCTCCGTTTACTTCACCAGCATCCCCAGCGTCTGGAAATTTTCCGGCGACACCAAGGCCGAGACCCGCACCGAGATCAGCCGCGGCTACGGCGTGCGGTTCAACTTTACCGGCCACGACCTGCACGGCCTCATCTTCGGCCCCGACGGGAAACTCTATTTCTCCAACGGCGACCGCGGCGCCCACGCCAAGGGCCCCGATGGCTCCCTCGCCGACACCCCCGACTACGGCGCCGTCTACCGCTGCAATCCCGACGGCACCCAGCTCGAGGTCTTCGCCCGTGGCCTCCGCAATCCCCAGTCCCTCCTCTTCACCGAAAACGGTGACCTCATGACCGGTGACAACGATTGCGACAAGGGCGACGAAGAGCGCCTCGTCCACGTCGTCGAAAACGGGGACAGCGGCTGGCGCGTCGGTTACCAGCATCCGCTCATCGACCGCGACAGCCCGTGGCTCGCCGACAAGCTCTGGCAGCCCCGCACCAAGGAGACCGCCGCTTACCTCCTCTCCCCGATCTGCAACATCGAGGACGGCCCCTCCGGCATCGCCTACTATCCCGGCACCGGCCTCAACGACAGCTACCGCGGCTCCATTTTCATCACGCACTTCAAGGGCAGCATCGCCCGCAGTGGCATCTACACTTACAACGTGAAGCCCAAGGGCGCCGGCTACGCCATCGCCGACGCGAAGCCCTTCCTCACCTCCGCGCTCCCCACCGATGTGAAGTTCGGCCCC
>JAPLTR010000953.1:3447-5437 GCA_026398065.1 Verrucomicrobiota bacterium
GTGAAGTTCGGCCCCGATGGCCGTCTCTACACCTCCGACTGGGCCGACGGCTGGCCGAAGTCCAAGCGCGGCCGCATCTACGCCATCAGCGATCCGCAGCACGAGAAGGACGCGCTCGTCCTCGAGACGCAGAAGCTCATCGCGCACGACTGGACCAAGGATTCCGAGACCGACCTCGCCCTCCTCCTCGGTCACGCCGACCAGCGCGTCCGCCAGGAAGCCCAGTTCACCTTCGCCGAACGTGGCTCCGCCAGCCTCGCGCCCCTCACCGCCGTCGCCACCAAGACCGGCGCCGCGCCCTACGCCCGCCTCCACGCCATCTGGGGCCTCGGTCAGCTCGCCACGAAGAACCCCGTCGCCCTCGATCCGCTCAAGAAACTCGTCCGCGACGCCGACCCTGAGGTGCGCGCCCAGTCCATCAAGGTCCTCGGCGACCACGGTGCCACTGACCAGGCCGACGCCTTCATCGCCGCCCTCAAGGACCCCAACGGCCGCGTGAAATTCTTCGCTGCGCAATCGCTCGGCAAACTCAAGCACGCCGCCGCCGCGCCCGAGCTCATCGCCGCCCTCCGCGCCAACGCCGACCAGGATGAATACCTCCGCCACGCCCTCGTGATGGGCCTCGTCGGCGGCAACAATGTCACCGCCCTCACCGCGGCGATGACCTCCGATTCGCGCTCCGTGCGCCTCGGTATTCTCCTCGCCTTTCGCCGCCTCGGCCGCGCCGAGGTCGCCAAGTTCCTCAACGACGCCGATCCCTTCATCGTCCGTGAGGCCGCCCTCGCCATCAACGATGCCCCGATCGTCGCCGGCTATCCCGCCCTCGCCGCCCTCATCACGAAGCCCCTCACCGACGAGGGCATCCTCTACCGCGTCCTCAACGCCCACTTCCGCCTCGGCCAGCCCGCCAACGCCGCCGCCCTCGCCGCCTATGCCGCGAAGACCGATGCCCCCGCCAAGCTCCGCGCCGAGGCCGTCATCCAGCTCGCCAACTGGCCCACCCCGCCCGCCCGCGACCGCGTGGTCGGTCTCTTCCGTCCTCTCGCCGAAAAGACCCGCGACGCCTCCGTAGCCGCCAACGTCCTCCTCCCGATCCTCCCCGGCCTCCTCGACGCCAAGACCTCCTCGACCGTCCAGGCCGCCGTCCTGCAGGCCGTCGAGTCCCTCGAGATCAAGAGCGCCGCCGACACCCTCTTCGCCGTGCTCAAGGATGCCAGCCAGCCCTCCGCCAACCGCGCCGCCGCGCTTCGCGCCCTCGACAAGCTTCAGGACCCGCGCCTCCCCGAGGCCGTGAAACTCGCCAGCGACCTCAAGTCTCCCACGCTCCGCCAGGCCGCGCTGCCCATCACCGCCCGCCTCTCGCCCGAGGCCGCCGCCCCCGTCCTCGCCAACCTCCTGACCAACGGAACGCTCCCCGAGCAGAAGACCGCCCTCAAGGCCCTCGGCACGCTCCAGCACCCGAGCGCCGCCACGGTCCTGTCCGAGCAGCTCAGCGCGCTCGCCGCCGGCAAGGTCACCCCGGCCCTCCAGCTCGACGTCCTCAACGCCGCCGCCCTCCGCAACGAGCCCGCCGTGAAACAGCTCCTCGCCGACCGCGAGGCCGCGCTCGCGAAGAACCCGGACCCGCTCGCGCCGTTCCAAGTCGCCCTCCGCGGCGGCGACCGCGACCGCGGTATGAAGATCTTCAACAACCAGCCCACCCTCGCCTGCGTCCGCTGCCACAAGATCGGTACCGAGAGCGGCGGCGAAGCCGGCCCGAACCTCGCCGACGTCGGCCGCAAGTACGAACGCGACTACCTCCTCGAATCCATCATCAAGCCCAACGCCAAGATCGCGCCCGGCTTCGACACCATCATCCTCACGCTCAAGTCCGGCGGCAGCGCCGCCGGCATCGTCGCCAGCGAGACCGCCGACACGCTCACGCTCCGCAACACCGACAACCAGCTCGTCGAGGTCAAAAAGGCCAACATCGCCAAACGTGAGGGCGCCC
>JAPLTR010000695.1 GCA_026398065.1 Verrucomicrobiota bacterium
GCGGTGGCATTGCGGCCTTTCGCACGTGCGAGGCCAGCATCGACTCCGAGGCGGGCGATAAGATCGTCAATGGCGCGTCCGTGGCGCGCGAGCTGCGCATCACCTTCGAACAGGTGCCGGAGGACTTGCGCGCGGAGGTGCGCGAACTGTTCCTGACCGGCGAGGCCACGATGGTCCGCCAGCTCGCCGAGAGCCTCGGCGACTGGGCGAAGGCGGCGGGCCTGGCGCTGGTGCGCGGCGACCTCCCGGAAAAGCATCTTGCCGACCAGATGGCCGAGCGGCTGGCGTCCCACTGGCTCGAGGACGCTGCGCCCGATCTGGAATTTTTGCCGCCGCGACCGAGCCGTTGGGCGCTCATGATGGCGCGCTACAACTCGAAGCGCCTCGCGACCGTCGGGTTTGGCGTGGCCGCCGCCGCCGTGCTGGCGCTGGGGGTCTTTGCGTGGCAGGAATTTCAGCGCTGGTCGCTGCGCTCCGAGTGGAGCGGGATGGAGACACAGGTGAAGGGCCTTGATACCGTGCAGACGCGCATCCGGGAATTTCGTCCCTGGTATGACACCTCGTTCCGCAGCCTGAGCATCCTGAAGCGCGTCACCGAGTGCTTCCCGGACAGCGGCGCCGTCACGGCGAAGAGCTTCGAGGTGCACGGCAACGCCATCGTCACCATCAGCGGCACCGCCCGCGACAACGCCTCGCTCCTGCTCGTGCAGGCGCAGCTGCGCAAAGCGAAGGAAGTCCAAGGCCTCAAGATCGAGCAGATCCGCGGCAAAACCCCCATGCAGTTCACCCTTACGTTCCGTTGGAACACCGGCACATGAAACTCAATCTTCCCGACCGCCAACGCTGGCTCGTGATCGGCGCCGGCGCCATGGTGGTGCTGTTCATCCTGAACGCCATCGTCTTCGAGCCGCTCACGGACATGTGGCGCGCGCACTCCGCCGAGATCGTCAAGCTGCGCAAATCCGTCGGCGAGGGCCGCAGCCTGATCGCCCGCAGCGCGCAGCTCGACCGCACGTGGGCCGAGATGCAGGCCAACGCGCTGCCGAAGGACCCCTCCCAGGCCGAGCAGGATGTGATCTCGGCCGTCGACAGCTGGGGCCGCGCCAACAGCATCGAGCTCAGCTCGATCCGGCCGCAGTGGAAACGCGGCGGCAACGAGCGCTACTCGCTCCTCGAGTGCCGCGTCGATGCGACCGGCACGCTGGCGACGCTCAGCCGCTTCATCTACGAACTGGAGCGGTCGCCGCTCGCGCTGCGCGTCGACTCCGTCGAACTGACCTCCCGCGACGACAACGGTCAGAAGCTCACCCTCGGTCTGATTGTCTCCGGCCTTCGTCTTGCTCCCTTGGAGCGCAAACAACAATGAACCCGCGTCTAATTTTCCTTCTGACCGCGGCGCTCTGTGCGGGCCGCCTCTCCGCGGCTGATGCACCTGCCGTCCCGGTGGTCGCACCGGCCGCCGCCAAGCCGGCGGTGGCTGCGGCCCTGGGCGCGGCTCCCTCGCGCAAGGATTCGTCCATCGCCCCCACGGCGTCGTTCGACACGTTCCGCCTCATCAACGACCGGAACATCTTCAATCCGAACCGCACCGGTCGCCGCGAGCGCGGCAGCGAGGAGCGCGCCCCGCGCCTCGATGTGATCACCCTCGTTGGCACGATGGAGTCCGACAAGGGCCTGCGCGCCTTTTTCGACGGTTCCGAACGCAACTACCGGCGCGCCCTGAGTGCCGGCGGGGCGGTCGACAAGTTCAAGGTCACGCAGGTCTCGCCCAATGTCGTCGAACTCGAGCGCGACGGAAAAACCTTCTCGATGCGCGTGGGCCAGCAGTTTCGCCGCCCCGACGGGGGCGACTGGACCCTGATTGGCGAGGACGTCGTCGCCCGTGAAGCGCAGGCCCAGGCGGCCGCCGAGGCGGGCGCCAAGATCGACCCCATGGCGCCCGTGGCGATACCCGCCGGCGCCTCGGATATTCTCAGAAGAATGATGGAAGCCCGGAACAAAAGTTTGAAACAATGAAAACCACGCCCTTCACCCCGACCGTGTGGCTCGGAATCGCCGCACTCACCACCACTGCGTGGGCTCAAGACGCCGCCCCGGCGGCCGCGACCCCTCCGGCTCCCGAAGCGCCCAAGGCGGCCGCCGCCCGCCCGGCCGGCACGCTCCGTTTCAATTTTCGCAGCGCGCCGCTGGAAACCGTGCTCAATTACATGAGCGAGGCCGCCGGCTACATCATCGTGATGGAGACGCCCGTGCGCGGCACGGTCGATGCCTTCAGCGCCCAGCCGATCACGCGCGAGGAGGCCCTCCAGCTCGTCAACGGCGCCCTCAACAAAAACGGCTACACCAGCACCGTGCAGGGACGGACGATCACGATCTCGTCCAAGGACGACGCGAAGAAGAAGAATCTTCCCATCCGCACCGGCAACGATCCCGAGGAAATTCCCAACACCGCGGAGATGGTCATCCAGATCATCCCGCTCCGGCACCTCGACGCGATGACGGCGGCGCGCGATCTCGGCACCCTGCTGCCGGGCACCTCGACGCTCACTGCCAATGCCGACAGCAACTCGCTCGTCGTCACCGACACGAATATCAACCTCAAGCAGGTCGTGACCCTCGTGAACGCGCTCGACACCTCGATCGACACCGTGTCCACGATGAAGATCTTCAAGCTCACGAACGCCGACCCATATGAAATGGCGGCGCTGCTGACGAGCCTCTACGCTCCCTCGCCGAGTCAGAGCGGGCGCGGTGGCCAGAACGGCGCGCAGTTTGGCGCCGGCGGGCGAGGCGGCTTCGGTGGCCTGGCCGGCGTGGCGGGTTTGGCCGCTGCGTTTGGAGGCGGGGCGGGCGGAAACCGCGGCGGTGGCACCACGGCCCGCGGTGCCAATACCTCGGTGCGGACCGTCCCCGTGGTCGCGGTGGCCGATCCGCGCACGTACTCCGTCATCGTCACCGCGTCGAAGGATCAGATGCCCGACATCACCGACATGGTGGCCCAGCTCGATTCGAGCTCGGCGCGCAAGCAGAAGGTCTTCGTCTACACGATGGAGAACGCGAACGTGAAGCAGGTGGAGACCATCCTGAAGAACCTTTTCCAGAGCACCACCGGGCGCACGACGACGAACAACCAGCCCGATGCGCTCACCACGCGCGCGACCACCAACGCGCAGCAGAACACCACGCAGAATCTCCAGCTCGGCACGGGCACGACGACCCGCAACAACTAACCGGCCGCGCCATCCATCCGTTAAGAAATTACTTAAAAATATCATGAGTTTCCGAATCTTTCGATCGCACCGGGGTGCGCTGGTTGCCACGGCGTTAGTCGTCCTGGGGGCCGCGCAGGCGCTGGCGCAGGGACAAAATCAGGGCGGCCGCGGCGGCGGCGGGCAGGTGAGCGGCGGGGGAGGAGGCGGCGGCTCCAGTTCCGGCGCCAACCGCTCCTACCAAAACACCACGATGGTCGGCGATGCGATGATCTCGAGCGATGTCGACACGCGCCGGCTCATCGTCGTCACCGACGAGGCGACCAACGAGAACATCAAGGCAATCGTCGCCAGCCTCGACAAGCCGAAGCCCCAGGTGCTGATCAATGTTGTCTTCATGCAGGTCACGCACGACGACACTTTCGATCTCGGCGCCGAGGCGAAGTACAAGGGGCCGATCTCGATCAAGACCAACCCAGAGGGCACCGCGACGACCAAGTTCGGGGTCGCGGACCAGCTCGCCAATTCCGCGGTTTATGGGGCGTTTTACCAACTCGCCGGCCGGGACATCACGGCGACGATGCACGCGCTGGCCGGTGTTTCCAAGACGGAGATTCTCTCCCGCCCGTCGATCCTCACGCGCAGCAACCAGCAGGCGACGATCCTCGTCGGCCAGAACGTGCCGCTGCTCAGCACCACGACGCAGAATCTCAATTCGGCCAACAATTCGATCACCAGCACCATCACCTACCAGGACGTCGGCATCATCTTGCGCGTGACCCCGTTCATCACGGCCCAGGGCCTCGTGGAGATGATCGTCTCGCCGGAGATCTCCTCCATCAGCCCCACGACCGTGGCCCTCCCCGGTTCCGGCAACGCCACGGTCATCGACCGCCGTTCGGCCGACACCGTGGTGGTGACGCGCAGCGACCAGACGATCGTGATCGGCGGGCTCATGTCCCAGCAAAACGACGTCACGGAGAGCAAGGTTCCGCTCCTCGGCGACATCCCGATCATCGGACTCGCCTTCAAGCGCAAGAACACCACGAAGGTGAAGACCGAGCTCCTGATTTTCCTGACGCCGCACGTGGTGGCCACGCCGGACGAGCTCGGCGCCCTCTCCGACAATGAGCGCAGCCGCCTCGACATGGCGCCGAAGGCCTTCGAGAAGGCGGATATCGGCAAGTTCCTGCCCGCGAACGGCGCCAAGCGCTGAGAATTGGGGCTTGGAACGGGCGGCGGTTCGGTCGAATTGTGTCTTCGCGCTCCCATGGGACTCCCCACCGCCAAACGCCGCCTCGTCATCTACGGCATCCTGCTGGGTTGCGGGCTCGGCGTGTGCGGCTGGCAGGCAGAGGAGCATTTCCGGTTCAAGCGCAACGCCGAGACCGCGCTGATCAACCGCGGGCGTGACATCACCTCGACACTCGGCGTGCTGTTGCGCGCGCAACGGCGCATCTACGGCAGCATCGTGATCTCGAAGGAGCGGCTCGAGTCCGCCCTGCAGGACCTCGTGCGGCCCGAGGAACTGGAGTCGATTTCCGTGCTCGGCGCCACCGGCGCGACCATCGCCAGCGCGGGCACGAAAGTCGATCTGACCCCGGACATGCTCGCGGCTGGCGGTCCGTACTGGCGCGACCGCTCGGTGACCATCATGAACCTGATGGACCTGAGCGCGACCGGCGGCGAGGAGGGCGCGCGGGCCCGTCCGCGCATCGTCGTCGCGGACGACGACCGTCAGGCGCGCGCCCTGGGAACCTTCCGCCCGCAACCCGCCCGGCGCGCCGCGGAGCCGGGGGCGGTTCCGGGCGCACCGGGCACGACATCGCCGGCTCCTGCGGGCGAGGCGGCCTCGTCCACCAGCCCGGCGACTTCCGGGACGGCGGCCGCTGCTCCCGACGCCCAACCCACGGCCGCGGGCCGCTCGGTCTTCGGCCGGCCCTCGGGCATGCCGAAGGAGGACTACGATGCGCTTATCCAGAAGCAGGGGGTCCACAGCCTCGTGCTCTCGCTGTCGACGGCCGACATGCGGCGCAAGGTCAGCGCGGACCTGCTGCTCCGTTCGCTGGTGAGCCTACTGGCGATGGGCGGCGCGATCCTCTCGGTCCTCGCCTGGCGCAATCTCACCAAAAATTCCGAGCTGCAGATCCGGCTCGTGAAGGCGGGCGAGATGAACACACACCTCAAGGAGATGAATTTCGCGGCGGCCGGCCTCGCCCATGAGACCCGCAATCCGCTCAACCTGATCCGCGGACTCGCGCAGATGATCTCGATGCAGACGCAGAACTCGCCGAAGCTGCGGGAGCACGCCTCCACCATCATCGAGGAGGCGGACCGGGTGACGGTGCAGCTGAACGAATTCATCAACTACTCGAAGCCGCGCGAGGCCCACCTCGGCCCGGTGCAGGTCCAGCGGCTCGTGGCCGACGTCGCGCGCACGCTCGTGCCGGACATCGAGGAAAAACAGATCACGCTGCGCCAGCCCGAGTCGCCGCTGCTCATCGAGGCCGACGAGCAGCTTCTCCGGCAGGCGTTGTTCAATGTGCTCCTCAACGCCACGCAGGCGGTCGCGCCGGGCGGCCGGATTGAAATCTGGCTCAACCAGAGCGGGCCGCGGGACGCCACGCTCGAGATCGCCGACGACGGCCCGGGCGTACCAGCCGCCGAGCGCGCCAACATCTTCAAGCCCTACGTCACCATGCGGCCGAAGGGTGTCGGCCTCGGCCTGGCGATCGTGCAGCAGATCGCCTCCGCTCACCATTGGGAAGTCACGTGCGACGCCAACGAGCCTCATGGGGCGGTCTTTCGTTTCAGCCGGCTCAAGCTCGCCGCGCCCGCCGCATGAAGGAGGACGCCGCCCATCCGAACTCCATTTTGATCGTCGACGACGATCGCGGCCAGCGCAGCCTGCTGGAAACGTTTCTCCGCGGCCAGGGTTACCACACGCAGACGGCCGCGTCCGGCGAGGAGGCGTTGGAGATCCTGCTCACGCAAACCTTCGCAATGATGATCAGCGACGTGCGCATGCCCGGCATGTCGGGGATCGAGACCTTGCGCCGCGTGCGGCAGAAGCATCCGACTCTGCCCGTGCTTCTCGTCACCGCGTTTGCCGACATCCGCAGCGCGGTCACCGCGATGCGGGACGGTGCGGTCAACTATCTGGCCAAGCCCATCGATCTCGACGAGCTCATCGCCACGGTCCGCCTGGCGACGGAGCGGCGCGGGATCGCGCTCCCCGTGGCGAAACCGGAGGAGAGCCTCCCGCCGGGGGTCGTCACCTCGAGCCCCCTGATGCGCGCGGTGTTCCGCGACGCCGCGGTGGTCGCGCCGTCCGAGACGCGCGTGCTCATCACCGGGGAGAGCGGGGTGGGGAAGGAGGTCGTGGCCGACGTGATCCACGGCTGGAGCTCCCGCGCCGCGGGGCCGCTCGTGAAGGTCAACTGCGCCGCGATCCCCGAAAACCTGCTCGAGAGCGAGCTTTTCGGTCATGAGAAAGGCTCGTTCACGGGCGCCACGCAGCAGCGGATCGGGCGCTTCGAGGAGGCCGACCAGGGGACGATCTTCATGGACGAGATCGGCGAGCTGCCGCTCCCGCTCCAGGCCAAGCTCCTGCGCGTGATCCACGACGGCTCGTTCCGCCGGATCGGCTCGAACCGCGACCTCCACACCAACGCCCGCGTCCTCGCCGCGACCAACCGGGACCTCGAGGCGCAGATCGCTGCGGGCCTCTTCCGCGAGGACCTCTTCTACCGTCTGAATGTCATGGAGATTCACCTGCCGCCGCTGCGCGAGCGGCCGGAGGACATCATCCCGCTGGCAACGCATTTCATCGGGCAGTTCTCGCGGCAGAAATCCCGCTTCTCCGCCTCGGTGACGGCCTGCCTCACGGCCTACCGCTGGCCGGGCAACGTCCGCGAGCTCCGCAACGCGATGGAGCGCGCAGCCCTGCTGTCCCGCGGCGAGATCGTTCTGCCCGAGCACCTGCCGGCACGCATCGTGGCCCAGGCCGCCGCCCCCGCGATCGAGCCGGCCGACGCGCAGCGCCTCGAACAGATCGAGCGCGAAGCGATTTTGCGCACGCTGCGGAAGCACGATTTTAACCGCACCGAGACGGCCAAGGAACTCGCCATCAGCCGCCGCGCGCTCACCTACAAGCTCCAGCGCCTCCGCGCCGAGGGCGTCGCGGTCGATCCGGTTTAGGTTCGGTCTGGCCGCCGCGCCGCGGGGCCGCCCCGGCCGAAAACAAAACCGCCCGGTCCGGACCTGCGTCCGGAACCGGGCGGTTTGCGCCGGGAAAAAGGATGGGCGGCGGGCGGGATTTAGACCGCCTGCACGATGGCCTGCACGGTGTCCGGGGCGACGACGCGATCGATGTCGAGGAGCGTCTTCACGGCGCCCTTCACCTTGGCCATGCCGAGGAGGTACTCGGTGCTGATGCGCGCGCCGAAATCGGGCGTGGGCTCGATCTCGTTGGCGGCGAGCGTGACGACCTCCTCGACGCTGTCGACGATGAGGCCCATCTGCACGGTCTGCTCGGTGGGGAGCTTGACCTGGACGACGACGATGCAGGTGCGCTCGGCGAACTCGGCCTTCACGCCGAATTTCACGCGCAGGTCGACGACGGGGATGACGCGGCCGCGGAGATTGATCACGCCCTTCACGAAGGCCGGCATCTGCGGCACCGGGGTGATCTTCTGCATGCGGATGATCTCGCGAACCTTCAGCACGGCGATGCCATAGGCTTCGTTCTCGAGGACGACGGTGAGGTACTTGCCAGCGAGGGAACTCGTGGAGGTGACGGGAGCGGCGGTTGCGGTGGACATGTGTAGAAATGGAGGGGCGTTGACGGAGGAAATCCGGACGATGGACGTTGCTCCCCTGTATTTCGGCCACCGCACCGCGGAGTTTAGTCAAAAATGATGCAAAACGCACCGGCGCGACGGGCCGGGGCGGTGCGAGGTGAAGTTCGTAAGAGATTTCCGTAAACTTTCCCGTCCGCGTTCCGATTGCAGACCTTGCAGAATCCTATTTTCCACACATGCCCCTCACGACCGAGCAAGCCAGCCTTCTTGAAGAGACCGTCAACCGTCTCGCCACCGAAACCATCCTCGCCCAGGCCGGTCGCGACGACGGCTTGGTGCCGGCCTACAGCCTGCTGAGCGATCTGCGCGACCGCTGCGCCCCGGAGCCCGAACTCCTTGCGCCGGTGACCGCGATCCACGCGACGCTCGACAAGATGCTCGACGCCGCCAAGCCCTTCGATGAGCCGACCCTCGGCGAGCTCCGCTGGCTCGTGGAGTGGCTCCCGGTGGCCACCGAGTGCCTCAAGAACGGCCAGCCTGTGCCCCCCTTCGGCGCCAGTGCCAGTGCCCCGGCGCAACCCGCGGCTGCGGCCGAGGCCGAGCCCGTGTCCACTCCGACCGCTGAGGCCGCTCCCGTAGCCGCCGAAACCGCGACGGCCCCCGCTCCGGTCGCCGTGGTGCCCGCCGCCCCGGCCCCCGCTCCGGTCGCCGAACACGCCGCCGAGGACGTGATGCTCGAACTGCATTTTGAGGAGAACAAGGAACTGCTCGGCGAGTTTTACGCCGAGGCGGTCGACCACCTCCAGCAGATCGAGGCCGCGCTGCTCGCGCTCGACCAGCAGCCGGACAATCCCGAGGCGCTCAATTCCATTTTCCGCTCGTTCCATACGATCAAGGGCAACGCCGGGTTCCTCGGCCTGCTCCCGATGCACACCCTCGCCCACGAGGTCGAGTCGCTGCTCGACCTCGCGCGGAACCACAAGCTGCGCCTCTCCGCGGTGATCATCACCGAGATTCTCCGCAGCCGTGACGCGCTCTCCCAGCTCACGCAGCAGGTCGCCGTGGCCCTCGAACGGGGCCAGATGCCCGACCAGATTGTGCCCGTTGGACACCTGATCCGCGCGGTCAAGAAGCTCGCCGTGCCGGATGGCACCGTCGCCGCCCCCGTGGCGGCCCCTGCGGCCGCCGCCCTGGCCCCGGTCGAGGAGTTCTCGCTGGCCGCCGCGACCCCCGTGGCCGCCGCGGAATCCGCGCCCGCCGCCCCGGCCCCGGCCGAGGCCGCCGCCACGTCCGCCGTGTCCGCCTCGGTGCCCCGCGCGCAGTCCCGCGAGGCGGCCAAAGTCACGGCCAATGCCCTCGAGGCCGCCGCCAGCGGCAAGTCCGCCGTCGGCAACCAGACGGTGCGCGTCAACACCGAGAAGCTCGACTCCCTGATGGATGTCGTCGGCGAACTGGTGATCGTGCAGAGCCAGCTGATCGAGACCTCCCGCCAGAACGGCGGCGTCGGCTCGGCGCTCCAGCGCAACGTCGCGCAGCTCTCGCGCATCACCAAGGAGCTGCAGCACACCGCGATGTCGCTGCGCATGATTCCGATCAAGCCCACCTTCCAGAAGATGGAGCGCCTGGCGCGCGACCTCGCCCGTGATTTCGGCAAGAAGGTCACCTTCGTCACCAGCGGTGAGGACACCGATCTCGACCGCACCGTCGTCGAGGAGATCGGCGATCCCCTCGTGCACATGGTGCGCAACGCCCTCGACCACGGCCTCGAGCCGACCGCGGACCGCGCCGGCAAGGGCAAGCCCGAGAGCGGCCAGCTCCATCTCTGCGCCTATCACCAGGGCAGCAACATCGTCATCGAACTGCAGGACGACGGCCGCGGCATCGACCCCGACCGGATCTACAAGAAGGCGGTCGAGAAGGGCGTCATCGCCCCCAATGCGGTGATGAGCCGCGAGGAGATCCTCAACCTCATCTTCGCCCCCGGTTTCTCCACCGCCGAGAAGGTCACCTCGGTCTCCGGCCGCGGCGTCGGCATGGATGTCGTGAAGCGCAACATCGACAAGCTCCGCGGCAAGATCGAGATCACCTCCGAGGTCGGCCGCGGCTCCACCTTCAAAATCAAGCTGCCCCTCACGATGGCGATCATCGACGGCCTCGTCGTGCGCGTGGGCAACGACCGCTTCATCCTCCCGAGCACCTCCGTGCAGCGCGCGCTGCGCCCGACCCGCGAGAGCATCTCCACCCTGCAGGGCCACGGCGAAGTGCTCGATCTGCGCGGCAAGTTCGTCCCGATTCACAGCCTGCATGCCCGCTTCGGCCTGCCCGGCGAGGCGGTCCAGCCCTGGGACGGCATCGTCGTCATCGTCGAGAACGCCGGCAAGGTGTCGGCGCTCCTCGTCGACGAGATGGTCAGCAAGCAGGAGGTCGTCATCAAGAATCTCGGCGGCTTCATGCAGAACCTTCCGGGCGTCGCCGGCGCGGCGATCCTGGGCGATGGCAGCATTGCGCTGATCCTCGATCCCGGCACCCTGCTCAACGCCGCCTGATCCCGCTGGGACTTTCCCCCTGTGTCGACCGCACCTCTGTCCATTCCCTCCCTCGACCTCGTCTGCGAGCGCGCGCTGCGGCTGCCCTGCTCGCCGGCGCTGCTGCCGCGGCTCATCTCCGTCCTGGTCGCGCCCGACAGCTCGGCCGACGAGGTGGCCGACCTCATCAAGGTCGACGCCGCGCTCGCGGCCTCGACGCTCCGCCTGGCGAACTCGGCCTTTTTCAGCGCCAACGGCAAGGCCGACAGCGTGACCGATGCGGTGATCCGCCTCGGCTCGCGCGAGCTCTACCGGCTGGCCGCGCTCGCGCTGGTCGGCCGCTGGGAAACCGGCGCCGGCGGCCGGGGCGAACCCGGCGATTTCTGCCGTCACGCCCTCTGCACCGCCCTGGCGGCCGAGGTGCTGGCGGAGACGAGCGAGCGCATCGATCCCCAGGCCGCCTACACGGCGGGCCTCGTGTGCGACCTCGGCAAGCTCGCGCTCGCGCATGCGTGCGCCCCGTGTTTCCCGGCGATCCGCTCCCACTGTTCCGCCCACGGCGGTTCCTGGTCCGATGCGGAGCAGGCGGTGCTTGGCTACACCCATGCCGAAGTCGGCGCGCGTCTCCTGAAGGCGTGGAATTTCCCCGAGCCGCTCATCGCCGCCGCAGAGTTCTGCGAACATCCCACGAAGGCACCGGCCGAGTCGCTGGCGCTGCTGGCCCACCTGCACGCCGCCAAGTACGTCGCCACGTCGTTCGGTCCCGGCGTCACCGAGGACGGCTTCCTCTTTGAACTGAACACCGACTTCCTGCTCGAGTGGGGTTTTACGCCCGAACTGTTGCAGGAATCGATGTCGATCGTCCACGAGCGCGCCCGCACGCGCCTCCAGGAAAAGCTCACCCACGGCGCCCTGGTGCTGTAAGGCGCGGGGAGGGACCGGCCGCCGGCCCGTAAGGTTGTCACCGACCCAAAAAATTGGGTGGCGTGCCGTTCATCGCCTTCGACCTGCGGGCAGTATGCGGCGGATAAGGTCTCTCAGCAAAGCGATTTTGGCGCGGCGCGAAAACGGGTTGTTCCGCGGTTGGAAAAAATGCTGCCGGATCGACACAGGAAGCCGGGCAGGCTTAAGCCCGCCCTTTTGGCCCTGAGTGATGCTCTGCCCTAGGCGGACTGAAGTCCGTCCTGCTTCAGCGACGCCATGTCGATCACGAAGCGGTATTTCACGTCGCTCCTGAGCATTCGTTCGTAGGCTTCGTTGACCTGGTCCATGCGGATCATCTCGATGTCCGAGGTGATGTTGTGCTGGCCGCAGAAATCGAGCATCTCCTGCGTCTCGGCGAGGCCGCCGATGAGCGAGCCGGAGAGGCTCCGGCGGCCGAAGATCAGGGCGAACGACGCGATGGGCAGCGGCTTCTCGGGTGCGCCGACCAGCGTGAGGTTGCCGTCGGGGGCGAGGAGCTCGAGGTACGCGTTGAGGTCGTGGTCGGCGGAGACGCAGTCGAGGATGAAGTTAAAGGTGCCGGCGTGGGCCTTCATCTCGTCGGCGTTGCGCGACACGACGACCTCGTGCGCGCCGAGGCGGAGCGCGTCCTCGCGCTTGCCGGCGGAGGTGGTGAAGACGACGACGTGGGCGCCAAACGCGCGGGCGAACTTCACGCCCATGTGGCCGAGACCGCCGAGGCCGACGATGCCGACCTTCTGGCCGGGGCCGACCTTCCAGTGGCGCAGCGGCGAATAGGTGGTGATGCCCGCGCACAGCAGCGGCGCGACGGCGGCGAGGTTGAGATTGGCCGGAATGCGCAGCGTGAAATGCTCATCGACCACGATCCGCTCGGAGTAGCCGCCGTAGGTGGGCAGGCCGAGGTGCTTGTCCATCGAGCCGTAGGTCATGACCATGGTCGGGGAGAACTGCTCCAGGCCCTTGCGGCAGTGCGGGCAGGACAGGTCGGCATCGACCAGGCAGCCCACGCCGGCGAGGTCGCCGGGCTTGAACTTGGTGACCTTGGGGCCGACCTGGGTGACGCGGCCGACGATCTCGTGGCCGGGCACGGCCGGATATTGGGTGAAACCCCATTCGTTGCGCGCGAAGTGCAGGTCAGAGTGGCAGACGCCGCAGTAGAGAATCTCGATCTGCACATCGCGGTCGGTGGGCTCGCGGCGCGGGATGGTGCTGGCGGCGAGCGGCGCGGTGGCACCGGAGGTGGCGTAGGCTTTGACGGAGGTGGCTTTGGGTTTGGACATGAGAGTGAGTGGGCGTTGAGGGTGGAGGAGGGGAGTGAACAGACGGATCACTTGCCGACGAGTTTCAGCAGGTGCTCCGGGTAACGCGCGCCCTGCACGGTGATGGCGGCGGCGGCCTGGTCGATTTCGCGGAGCTCGGCCGCGCTCAGGACGATCGAGGCGGCGCCGTTGTTTTCCTGGAGGCGGTGCAGCTTGGTCGTGCCGGGGATGGGCACGATCCACGGTTTTTGGGCGAGGAGCCAGGCGAGCGCGATCTGCGCGGGCGTCGCCTTCAGGCGCGTGGCGAGGGTGCCGAGGAGGTCGACCACGGCCTGGTTGGCCTTGCGAGCCTCGGGCGAGAAGCGGGGCACGACGTTGCGGAAATCGGTCGCGTCGAACTTCGTGGTCTCGTCGATCTTGCCGGTGAGAAAACCTTTTCCGAGCGGGCTGAAGGGCACGAAGCCGATGCCGAGTTCCTCCAGCGTCGGCAGGATCTCGGCCTCGGGCTCGCGGAACCACAGGGAATATTCGCTCTGGAGCGCTGTGACCGGTTGCACGGCGTGGGCGCGGCGGATCGTCTGCGCCCCGGCCTCGGACAGGCCGAAGTGCTTCACCTTGCCCTGCTGGATCAGCCCCTTGACCGCGCCGGCGACATCCTCGATCGGCACGGCGGGATCGACGCGGTGCTGGTAGAACAGGTCGAGCGCATCGACCTTGAGGCGCCGGAGCGAGGCCTCGGCGACCTCCTTGATGTGGGCGGGCCGGCTGTCGAGGCCGTCGAGACGGACGCCTCCCGGTCCGATGCGGAAGCCAAATTTCGTGGCGATGACGACTTTTCCGCGGAAGGGCGCGAGGGCCTCGCCCATGAGCTCCTCGTTGGTGAACGGGCCGTAGACCTCGGCGGTGTCGAAGAAGGTGACGCCTTGTTCGACGGCGGCGCGGATCACCGCGATGGCCTGGGTCTTTTCCGTGGCCGGGCCGTAGACGAAGCTCAGGCCCATGCAGCCGAGGCCGAGGGCGGAGACTTCAAGCAGGGTGTTTCCTAGGGTGCGGTGCTGCATGCTAAATCGGGTGGTTGAAAGGGAAGGGAGGGCGGGTGGCGCGGTGGCGATTGAACGGGTGTACGATAGCAGAAGCGGGGGAGGGTGTCGCACGCGCCCTTGCGCGACCTGTGGTAGTTTTGCTCGAAACTTCCGGGCGCAGCTCAACCGCCGCAGTTGTCACCGGCCGACCGGCGCTCCTTACTGTAGTCCGCTTGAACGCCATGCCGGTTCCCGAAACCACCTCCGCCGAAGCGCTCCACCGCTACGCGGTGGGCCGAACGATCGCCGCCAGCCGGGGCCCGGCCTGGCGGGACGTGCAGCTCTCCGTGCTCGCGCTGCCGCCGGTCGCGGAGATTTTCACGATGCCGGCCGTGACGGAGCCGTTCATCGCCTGGACGACCGCGGGCGAGGCCGAGACGCAGGAGCGTGAAAATGGCGGCCCCTGGCTCACCAGCCGGGTGAAAAAGGGCTCGATGTTTCTGACCGCGGCGGGCGCGCCCTACGATTTTCGCTACCGCACGCTCACGCCCGAGCCCTATGAAGTCGTGCTCGTGCTGCTCAGCGTGCCACTCTTCGAGGAGGCGCTGGCGGAGGTGTTTGGGGCGAACGCCCCCAGTGCCCGGCTGCGCGACGTGTCGGGCTTCGAGGACCCGCACCTCGTGGCGCTGTTGCAGGCGCTGAAGTATGAAGTCGTCCGGCCGGCCGCGAGCCGCCTGTACGTCCGCGGGTTCGGCCAGGCGATCGCCGTCCACCTCGCGCGCCAGTACACGGCGCTCACGGAGGACGTTCGCGGCGAGACGTCCGGCCTGCCGGGCTTCAAGCTGCGGCGGATCACCGACTGGATGGCGGAGCATCTGGCGGAGGAGTTCTGCCTCGCCCGGCTGGCGGAGCAGGCGGGCATGAGCGAGTTCCACTTCAACCGCCTGTTCAAGCGCGCGACGGGCGTCCCGCCCTCGC
The DNA here is from genome assembly GCA_026398065.1 of Verrucomicrobiota bacterium. Lineage (GTDB taxonomy): Bacteria > Verrucomicrobiota > Verrucomicrobiia > Opitutales > Opitutaceae > GAS368. The sequence continues at coordinate 14,759 of JAPLTR010000695.1, forward strand.
AGTATCAGATCCGGCTGCGCCTCGACACGGCGCGGCGGCTGTTGCGCGAAACGAAGAAGAGCGTGATCACGGTCGCGAACGACGTCGGCTACTCCAATCCGAGCCACTTTGCGCAGCTCTTCCGCAAGGAAACCGGGCTCTCGCCCACTGACTACCGACGCCAGCGGTAGTTCCGCCCGCGCCGTTTTCCGTTACGCCGCCAGCGAGAATTTCTCGTTGGCCATCGGGGTCTTGAGCGAGATCGAGCCGGTGCCGATGTCGAGGTGGACCGTGCGGCTGATGTAGCCGCCCACCGCGCTGCCGCGCACGCCGTAGCCCTGTTGTTGCAGCCAGAGCTGGGTCGCGCGGATGTTGCGCTCGCCGATCTTGAAATTGTCGTTGCCGGTCAACACGGAGGCCCCGCCGGCCACAAAGAGGCGCAGGCGGCTGCGGTCGGCCTTGATGCCGGTGAGCGCGCGAAAGAGCATCGGCAGTCCCGTGTCGGCAAACATCGCGGGCTGGCCGATCGCCTTCTCCGGCGAGATCGTCGAGTCGGGCAGCATCATGTGCAGCAGCCCTCCGGCCTTCGCGACGGGGTCGTAGACCGCGACCGCGACGCACGAGCCCAGAGCGTAGGTGCTGAGGGTGATGGAGGTGTTGTTGGAGACTCCGAGGTCGCCGACGCCCACGACGACACGCTGGGCGAACAAGGATGAGATGGATGGGGCTCCGGCCATGGATCGGGTTGCGACCTCTTCAGGACGCAGTCAAACAGCGGTCACGGGGAGACGCGGTGAACGCGGCTCCTCGCGGGGACTGGTTTGATTGGCGCATCGTGGGAAGAGTGGTCGGGGAAATGGTTGAGGATGGAAAATCGTGCGGCGGTACGTAGTCGGGAGACAGGGGCCGGCCTACGGAAAATTCGGCCGCCCGGGCCGAAACTTGAGCGATTCAACTCGTGTTGAGTAGTTACCCTACGAGTACACGAGCAGGCGCTGGCTGATCGGCGTGACCTGGTTGTGGCTGCGAATCTTGGAGATGGTGCCGGGGCTGAGCGACTGGCCCTCGCCGATGAGCAGGAGGCCGTGCGGGCTGTAGATGCCGTTGGCGAGCACCATGCCGGGCTCGAGCTCGTGGAGCATGATCTCGCGCACCTGCTTCGGGAGCTGCACGAGGTTGCTCACCTTCAGGAACAGGCGGACGGCCTCGGGATCGTAGTGGCTGCCGGACTTGGCGAGCAGGCCGTCGATCGCCGCCGTCTTGGTGAGGCCGGACTCGACGAAGCCCACGGCCACGGCGAGACACCGGGCGGGCCAGGGAATGGCGTTGCCCGCCAGGCCGTCGGGGAAGCCCCGGCCGTCGTAGCGCTCGTGGTGGGCACGGATGACCTCGCCGACGTCGGCGCGGTTGTCCACGAGGGCGGCGAGGGTCTGGCCGTAGATGGGATGGCCGTGCATCATCGTGCGCTCGCGCTCGGTGAGCTGGTCGGTCTTGGAGCGGAAGGCGCGGAGCATCTCGCGCGGCACGCCGATGAGGCCGAGGTCGCAGAGCCACGCGGCGGTGCGCAGCGCATGGCGCTCGGCATCGGTGAACGAGTCGGTGGTGGCCATCTGGTTGGCGAACTCCACGAGGGCCTTGGCCTGGCCGCCGAGGATCGGGTCGTAGGTCGTGAGGATGCGGCGGCACAGCTCGAGCGAGTGCTCGTAGCTCTCGGCGAGGCTGCGGTTGGCGGCGTCGAGGCGCTGGCGCTGCTGCTCGAGGTCCTTGACCTTGGCTTCGAGGGCGGCATTGGCCTCGCTCAGGCGGGTGTTGAGGGTCTGCGTCTCAGCCTGGAGCACCTCGTTCTTGGTGACGAGGTCGTGGCGCTGCACGGCGTTGCGGACGGTGGCGACGAGCTCCTCGCGCAGCCACGGCTTGGCGACGAAGCGGAAGATTTCGCCCTTGTTGATCGCATCGACGATGGTCGGCAGGGCGAGCACCGCGGTGATCAGGATGCGGGAGGCATAGGGGCGGATCCGGCGGCTCTCGACGAGGAAGTCCAGCCCGAGCATCTCGGGCATGCGCTGGTCGGAGATGATCACCGCAAAGTCGCGCTCGGCGAGGATGGCGAGGGCCTTGAGCGGGCTGTTGCACGCGACCACATGGAAGCCCTCGCGCTCCAGGGTGAACTTGAGCGCCGTGAGCACGACCGGCTCGTCGTCCACGATCAGGATCGTCGCCGGCGGGGACGCCGCTGGCGGCGCCGGTGCGGCGGGCGGCGCGAGGGCTTGGGCGAGATCGGAGGCGTTCATACGGGGACGGCGGCGTGGACCGGCGTCGCGGCTTCTTGGTGTTGGGAGATATAGTCGGCGATGCGGTCGAGGGGGATCTGGCGCTGGGCGGCGCCGTTCTCCCATGCAGCACGGGGCATACCGTAGACTACGCTGGAAGCCTCGTCCTGTGCAAATGTTGTCGCACCTTTTTCGCGGAGGCGCAGGAGGCCCTCGGCGCCGTCCTTGCCCATGCCGGTGAGGATGCCGGCCAGCGCGTGGGGCGCGGCCCCGCAGTCGGCAGCGGACTTGAAGAGGAGGTCGACGGCGGGGCGCTGGTGCCAGACCTGCGGGCCGTTGATCACCCGCACGCGGTAGTGGTCGGCCTGCCACTGGAGCATCAGGTGAAAATTGCCCGGGGCGATGAGCGCGAGGCCGGGCGTGAGGCGTTCGCCGTCGACGGCTTCGCGCACGGCGAAGGCGCAGAGCTGGTTGAGGCGGTCGGCGAAGCTTTTCGAGAAGATCGGCGGGATGTGCTGCACGATCGCGATGCCGGGCAGGCCGGCGGGCAGGCGGGTGAGCACTTCGCGCAGGGCCTCCGTGCCGCCGGTGGACGCGCCGAGGAGAATGAGGTTGCGCGAGGTGCCGGCGCGGGGCCGG
>JAPLTR010000725.1 GCA_026398065.1 Verrucomicrobiota bacterium
CCGCTGGGCGTCGGAGGCGCGACCGCGGAGGAAGGTGCGCGTCATGTCGCCGTGGTAACCCGTCTCGGTCACGCGGGGAAAAATATCGATGATGATGAGCTCGTGCGGGCGGATCGGGCCGGAGCCGCGCTCGTGGGGGTCGCAGGCCTGGTCGCCGCCCGCCACGATGGTATTGGACGAGACGCCGCCGGCCTCGAGGATGGCGACCTCGATGGCGAACTTAAGGGACTCGCTGGTGACGGGCTGGCCGCGGTGGAGGAGCTGGCGGCCGGAGACCTTGCTGGCGCGGAGGATCTTTTCGGCGGCGGCGAAGCCGAGGGCGCTGAGGCGGTTGCCCTCGCGGATGGCGGCGGCCTCGGCGGGGGTCTTGATTTCGCGGGCCGGGAAGAGCGCGCCGTCGGCGACGGTGAGGTCGAGGCCGAGTTCGAAGAGCTTTTCGTAAACACCGGCGGGGAAATCCTCCGGGACGGTGAAACGGGTCTGCTTGAAGTCCTGGGCGAGGAGGTAAATCACCTCGGCCGCGCCGGGCTTGCGCTGGGGCCAGAGCTCGCGGGCGCGCTTGGTGTAGGCCTCAAGGGGGAGGACGACGTCGAAGTCGGAGGTTTTTTTGACGCGGCCGAACTCCAGGGCGCTGACGACGGCGTATTTCTTGCCGCGGAGTCCGAAGGCGACGAAGGCGTCGGGCACGCCGACGCGGCCGAAGTAGAGCGCATCGGCGCTGTGCTCGGTCGCGGCATAGAGGAGGGGGGGAGGGAGGGATTTGGCGGCCACGGGAAAAATGGAGGAGGAGGAGGGAGTTCAGGGCCCGAAACGGCGGGCCGGAATTAGCCGCAAATGCGGGAAGGAATGCAAATGCGGTTTCGGGCGCGAGTCAGCGAGGCAGGGAAATAGGGAGAACGGGGGCTGGGGGCGGGCGACCGGCGAGAGGTTGGACGGGGTTGGATTGGGTGGAGGTGGTTGGATTTACTTGGATTTGGTTGGATTTCGTCGGATTCGGGCGGGTGGGACGGGCGGGGCGGACAGAGATTGTGAAGAAGGCAGTTGCCGCGGATGGCGCGGAGAGGCGCGGATCGTGGCGGAGGGAGGGTGTGGCTGGGCGCGGTGGCGGTGCCGGTAGGAGAGGTTGGATCTGGTCGGAGCAGGTTGGATTTACGTGGATTTGGTTGGATTTCGACGGGTTCGGGCGGGCGGGGCGAGCGGGATGGAAGAAGGCATTTGCCGCGGATCGCGGCGGAGGGAGGCGGGGCTGGGTGCGATGAGGAGGAGATGGGGGAGGTTGGATCCGGTCGGAGCAGGTTGGATTCACTTGGATTTGGTTGGATTCCGTCGGATTCGGGCGGGTGGGACGGGCGGTGATGGAAGAAGGCAGTTGCCGCGGAGGGCGCGGAGAGGCGCGGATAGTGGCGGAGTGAAGGTGTGGCTGGCGCGATGGCGGTGCCGGTAGGAGAGGTTGGATCCGGTCGGAGCAGGGTGGATTTACTTGGATTTGGTTGGATTTCGCCGAGGGCTGGCGGGTCGAGGAGCGCGGTGCGGCTTGGCGTCGGGGGCCTCCACGGGAGCAGGAAAGTAGGGGTGGATCGCGCATGCTTCATGAGTTATTCGCATAAAATAAGACAAATTAGTACTATTTGGAATGAGGAGGGTGAGTAAAACGGGGTGGACGGGAAACGCGCGGGGATTTCGAGGCGGTTGGATTTACTTGGATTTGGTCGGATTTGTTTGGAGCGGGCGGGATGGGGTCGGATGCAGGGAGGTGGGGTGGGGGTAGCTTTGGACGATGATCCGGAAGGTCGGGGGCGGGACCAGGGCGGTGCGGGAGGGATGGCGGTTGGGGGATTCGGCCGAGAGAATCGGCTTGGGGTCGTGGCCGGAAGAAGTCCACCCCGCGCGCCAGAACGGGCCGCGACGGTCGCGGTGCTTGGTGCGGGGCGAGGAAGGGTCCGGGTTTGGCGGGAGGGTGGCTGGCGTTTCATCCGCGTAGTATAGCAAATCGAGGGGCACGGTTCGGCCTCGTAGCCATGGGCGGATGCAAGCGACTGCCGCTCAGCAGCAAACGGAGAGGCTGGAGCGCTGTCTGGGCCCCGAGCGGCGGGCGAGGGAGGGCAGGGGAACCGAGATTGACCCGGTGGTTACGAGGGAAGAACGCGCTTTCGTGGGGCGACGTGATCGGAGGAACGGGTCAAGCGCTCCATTCCGTCAGTTCCTTCCATTCCGGTATTTTTGTCATAATGACACTTTCCGGGTGCGGAACGAGGCTCGCCTCCGGCCGGAACGCGACACGCCGACAAGCGCCCTCGTTCGGCGCCACAGGGGTGCAGGGACAGACGAGCTAGCCTGTGCCCGATTGCGGGCGGGGAGCTTTCCGGCGGAAAGGCCGGCGGGAACTTACGCGACGTCGGGCGTCTGCTCAAGGACGGTAGCGACGCGACCGGTGAGGCGTTCGGCGAGGGCGAAGAGGGCGGCCTGGCGCTCGGCTTTGGCGGACTTGTTATCGTCCTTGTCCATGCGCTCGGAATACTCCGGGGTAAAGGGGGCGATCGGCTGGGGGGTCTTGCTGCTCACGCGCGTAGCCAGCACCACGGGGCTGAAGTGAGAGGGGATGCCGTCGATTTGCACGGGGCAAGGAGTGAGGATGGGCGCGCCCGCAGGCAAGACCGGGAAACGCGTAGGGGTGGGCGAGGAATACGATGAACCAACTCCCGCTCCGCAACGAACGGAAGAGTTGAACTGAACGTGCGCCCTGCCTACGGTGTGGCCCATGAGCCTGTCACTCGACCAGATCGTCGCCGAGGCGCGGCAATTGCCACGGGCACAATCTGCCGAGCTTTTCGACCGGCTGCTGGCGGAGATGATCGACAATCCGGAGGCCGAGATTGAGCAGGCATGGAAGATCGAAACCCGCCGTCGGATCGCGGAGATTGAAAGCGGAGCGGAGCCGGGGGTGGCGGGCGAGGACGCGCTGGCCGAACTGCGTCGCGTGGTCGGCCGGTGAAACCGTTTCGCTTCCACCGCGAAGCCCTCGCCGAAGCCAAGGCGACGGCCGAGCACTATGGGGCGATCGATCCGAGGCTCGGCCAGCGTTTTTACGACACGCTCGACCAACTTGTGCGCGAGGTGTGTGCGCAACCGACGCTCTATCGCCCCTTCGATCCGCCGGCGCGGCGCCATTTCCGCCGGCCCTTTCCCCATGCGATCATCCACCTCGACCGGCCCGATCAAGTGTGGATTCTCGCGGTCGCACCCTTCAAGATGAAGCCGGGATACTGGAAAGCGCGGTTGAGCTGACGGCTACGGTTTCGGCCTGAGGCGGACTTCGAAGAGCTTGGGCCAGTTTTTGCCGGTGACGAAGAGGCGGTCGGTGGCGGCGTCGTAGGCGACGCCGTTGAGGACGTCGGTGCCGGAGGTGCGGTCGGCGGCGGGGAGGAGGCCGTAGAAATCGATCATCCCGAGGACGCGGCCGGTGGCGGGGTCGATGCGGGCGACCGTGTTGCTCTGCCAGATGTTGGCGTAGAGTTCGCCGCGGATGAGTTCGAGCTCGTTGAGGAGGCGGAGGGGTTCGCCGCGGTGGGTGACCTTGATCGTGCGCGTGACGGCGAAGGTCGCGGGGTCGAGGAAGCGGATCTGGTCGGTGCCGTCGCTGAGGATCAGGGAGCGGCCGTCGGTGGTCAGGCCCCAGCCCTCGCCCGTGTAGGAAAATTCCTTTTCGAGGGCGAAGGTGGCGAGGTCGTACACGAAGCCCTTGTGGCTCTGCCAGGTGAGCTGATAGATCTTGCCGCCGAGGACGGTCATGCCCTCGGCGAAATACTCGGAGGGGACACGGACCTGTTTCAGGACGCGGCCGGTGGCGAGCTCGACGCGGCGGAGGGAGGATTTGCCGTTGAGGCCGGTGCTTTCGAGCAACTGGCCGTCGAGGAAGACAAGGCCCTGGGTGAAGGCGTCAGGGTCGTGTGGATACGTGTGGACGACCTCGTAGGTGTAGGGCGTCGGCTCGGCGGCCGAGGTGGACGCGGCGGCGCTGGCGGCGGAGTCGGTGCGGCCACAGGCGGGGAGACCGGCGAGGGCGAGCGCGAGGAGGAAGGGGGCCAGCAGACGGGCCGGGGGATGCATCGCGAAAGGGGCGCCAACCGCGGGCCGGTTTCGGAGTTCGAAACGCGGAGGACGAGGAGGGCGCGGAGAGGTTGGTCGCGCGGTTCGGTGGATCCCGGGGAGAAGGCGAAGGGGACTTATTTCTCCTTCGGGATCTCGTTGTCAGTCTTGACGACGAGGACGGGGGTCTTGGTTTTCACCCAGACATCGGCCTCTTTCAGGAACTTGGCGGGGACGGCCTCGATGGCCTCGCCCACGGTCTTCACGGGGAGGAGGCGGCCCTTCTTGGTCGTGTTGTAGTCGTAGGAGCTGCGGAAGATGCGGTCGAGCGTGGTGGACGGGCTCTCGCTCTCGGGGATCTGCACGACCCAGCCGACGAAGTCGTTCTTCGGGAGGCGGCCCTCGGGGTCGCTGACGACGATGACGAACTGCTTCTTCACGGCCGGCGGCTTGTCGCCCTCGGCCCCCTCGGGTTCGACGGCATTGTTCATCTCCTCGATCACGCGGCGGAGGACCGCGGGGTCGATTTCGTTTTTCTTCAGAATTTCAGCAACCTTGCTGACGTCGATTTTGGCCATGGTGTTTTAAGATTCGGGAAGGGATGAAAGGACACGAAGGGGCGGGGATGACAAAGCCAATCTTCCGGGGGGGCGCGGGCGGGAGCGTGGGGGGCGGAAGGGGGAGAAGAAGGGGAGGGCCCACGGAACACACGGAAGACACGGAAGAAGGGCGCCGGAGAGATGGAGAACCACGAAACACACGAACCACACGAAAGAAGGTGCGCCACAAAAGGCTCAGGAGGCGCAAAAGCAGAGGAAGATGAACCACGGATGAAGACGGAGCGACACGGATTCGGAAACCGCGAGAGCGGGCGTGAGGGGGCAGGTGGTTTTGGGGTATCCGTGTTCATCCGGGTACAACGGTGGTTCGAAATTCTATCTTGGGACAGGGGTTGGCTTGAGTCGGGAGGAAAAGCGGGCTCTTTGGACGCCCATGAGCCAGACAACGGACGAGTGGTTTGACGTGGTGAACGAGCGCGACGAGGTCGTCGGGCGGCAGACGCGGCGCGTCGTGCATGCGACGGGGCTGTGGCACCGGGCGGTGCATGTGCTGGTGTTCGACGCGGCGGGGCGCGTGTTTCTGCAGAAGCGCTCGATGAAGAAGGACCTGTCGCCGGGGCTGTGGGATTCGTCGTGCTCGGGGCACCTCGACTCGGGCGAGGACTACGACGCGGCGGCGGTGCGGGAGCTGGGCGAGGAGATCGGCGTGAGCGGGGTCGCCGTGGGCGCGGGCGAGCGCGACGTGCGGCGGTGGTTCAAGCTCGCGGCGTGCGAGGACACCGGGTGGGAATTTTGCTGGATCTACCGGCTGCGGCACGAGGGGCCGTTTGTGCTGCACCCGGACGAGATCGACGGCGGCGAGTGGCTCGCGCCGGCGGAGGTGACGCGGCGGATCGCGACGCGACCGCAGGACTATTGCTCGTCGTTCAAGCTGGTCTGGGCGCGGGGGGCGGAGGCGACGGGGTAGGCGACGGCGAAATCCACTCGCTGGCGCTCGTGGCTATGCGGTGGCATGGCGACGGCGGCCACTCGCTCACGCTCGCAGCTACGAAGGACGTGCGTGGTCTGCTCGCTGGCGCTCGCAGCGACGTAGTCTCACCGCGGCGTGGTCCACTCGCTGGCGCTCGCGGCTACTGGACGCGCGTCGCCGGGCTCAGTCGAAGGACGGGCCGTTGCCGGTGATGCGTTTGCCGGTGATCTTGCCGGGGCCGGCGTTTTCGCTGAGGCGTTTGATTTCCTCGAACTGCTTCTGCGTGATCAGGCGGCGGGGGACGCGCTTCTCGGCCTCGTACACGAGGCGCTCGCGGTCCTCGTCGCTGGGGACGTGGGGAATCCACGAGGTGTGGTGACCCTGGTGACGGGTCCACTCGATGTTGCCGCCGTGGACTTCGGCGCTGATCTGATATTTCCCCTCCACGGGGTCGCGGTGCCACCAACCGAACGTGATGCTCATGGCGCCAGTGTCGGGGAAGCGGGGGCGTCGGCGAGTGCAAACTCGGCGACGGCGGGGCCGGGATGGTAGTCGCCGCCGCGAAATTCGATCTGGCGGACGGAGAGCCGGTCGGGCGAGACGTCGACGGCGTAGCCGGCGGAGGGCGGGCAGAAGGAGCCGGTGTTGATGACGGTGACGCCGCTGGCGTGGCGCCAGACGCCGGGGCGGTGGGTGTGGCCGTTGAGGACGAACTGGGCGCGGGGGCGGTGGCGGCGGGTGAGGGCCGCAGCGTAGTCGGGCGCGTGGCGCCAGGCGGCGAGGATGCGAAAGATCCGGAGGGGCGGCCACACGGTGTCGCCGGCGAAATGGAGGAGGTATTTCAGGCGGTTGGCCTCGGACTGGTGGCGCTGGGGAATCTGGGCGGAGACGCGGCGCCAGAGGGCGAGGCGGTCTTCGAGGCGGTCGCGGGCGGCGGGGGCGAGTTCGGCGAGGCCGGCGGCGAGGAGGCGTTCGATCGCGGCGGCGTCGCGGCCCCAGGGGACGATGTTGTCGAAATTGATGTCGCCGTGGGTGACGAAGACGCGCTGGTCGGCGAGTTCGAGAGTGTGGTCGCCGGTGAGATCGGGGTCGTGGTTGCCGGTGAGGAGGGTGGTGGGCAGGCCGGAGGTGGCGGCCCAGCCGAGGACGTCGGCGCGGAGCTGGGCGGTGTAGGCGGGGCGGGGGCCGCGGCGGGTGTCGAGGGTGTCGCCGTTGAGGACGAGGTGGGTGACGCCGTCGAGGAGCGGGCGGAGCTGCGCGAGGCGCTGCACGCGGCTGGCGTGGTCGCCGTAGTGGACGTCGGAGAAGATGCGGGTGAGGGAAACGGGCACGTGGCGGGTGAAGGGAGTGTTGGTGGCGGCGGCGCGGGCAACAATCGCAAAGCGGAGGGTGCGGTCCGTTTCTCCGAAAGAGCCATCGCGCGTCCGGCTCCGCCGGACGCCGGGTGGACAGATGGATCGGCATGCCCGGCGGCGCCGGGCTCGCGATGACAGACCAAGGTGGAACCGCACCAAAGCTTGTGGCACGCCGGGCGGGTGTGCGAGCGTGCGGGATGCGGTTGTGGAAATTTTTTCTCGGATGGCTGGTGGTCGCGGCGGCGGGGCGTGCGGACCAGGCGACGGAACTGGCGCAGATCCATGCGGAGGTGATCGGCGGCAAGGAGCGGATCGAGGCGCTGACGGCGTTGAAGGCGGTCGGCTACGTGCTGACCGGCGGGACGAAGGTGAAATTCACCCTGATCGCCGCGCGGCCCAACCGGTTGCGGCTGGAGACGGGCCCCGAGGGCCACACCCTGGTGCAGGCGAGCAACGGCGTCGACGCGCCGTGGAAGGGCGACTTCAACCTCACGCCACCGCGCACCGCGCCGATGGCGGAGGCGGAGGGACGGATCTTCACGGCGGACGCGGAGTTCGACGACCCGCTGGTGGCGGGGGCGTCGCGGGGGTTCACGTTCGACTACGCGGGCGAGGTTACTTCGGCGGGAAAAAAAATGGTGCGCCTGCTGGTGACGCGCAAACTGACGGAGACATTCGCGGTGTTTGTGGACCCGGAGACATTTTTCATCACGGCACGGTTGGACAAACGGAAGAGCGCGGGTGGGCTCCCGGTCGAGGTCCTGACGCGCTACGAGGACTACCGGCCGGTCAACGGCGTGCTGCTACCCCACCGGGTGGCGGTGCTGACGGATGGCAAGCCGACGCAGGTGACGGTGATCGAGAGCGTCGAGGCGAACCCGAAGCTCACGCCGGAGATCTTTACGCGGCCGAAGCCGGCGGTGTCGCCCGGGAAATAAAAAACGCCGGCCTGTGAGGGCCGGCGTCGAGAGAGGCGGAGGTGGGTTCAGTTGCCGCCGGGCATTTTCATGCCGGGGGGCATCATGCCGCGCATCATGGCGGAGAGGTCCTGGAAGCCCTCGGGGGCGACGAAGGCGGAGGCCGGGATCGGGGTCTTGTCGATGGCGGTGGCCTCCATGCGGAAGGTCTGCTTGGAGCCGTCGGTGGAGACGACGCGCAGCGGGAAGACGGCCAGGCCGGAGAGGGCCTTTTCCCAGGCCTGACCCTCGGGAGCCTTGCCGCGGCCGCCGCCCATGGGGTTGCCGCCGCCGCCCATGCCGGCAAAGGAGCCGAGCTGGTCGGTGACCCAGATCTCGGTCGTCGTATTCTTCGACTTGGAAATGTACTTCACGCAGTCGTAGCCGAGGATCTTCTCGGTGACGGAGGTTTTTTCGACGGTGGCCTCGGCGGCGGCGCCGGCGGCCGCGACGGCCTTGCCCGTGGCCTTCGGGATGGGCTGGGTCATGAACATCTGCTGGTCGAGCATGAGGATCGTCATCTCGGACTTGGTGGAATCGGTCAGCATCGCGATGCGGCCTTCCTTGCTGGCCATGTCCATCCGGGTGGCGGTGCCCTTGATGCTGTAGGTCATGGACGCGGGAGTGTCCTTGGGGCCGGTGAGCTTCATGGTGACCTTGCCCTCAAAGTCGGCGGCGGTGACAACGGCGGGGGCGGCGAGAACGGACACAAGCAGGAGGGTGAGTAATTTTTTCATGGTGGGAAGAGGCGCTCGGGAGGTAACCGCGCCGCACGGCCTGAGGCAATCCCGGGGTTTCCCGGCTTGCCAGTGCCGCGGGGGCGGAGTGGAGTCGCCGAATGGCTCTCTACGGTACACTCCACACGGTGCGCGGGCAGGCCGCGCAGAGGAAGGGATTCGACACGGCGTTTGCATACGCCGACGAACTGATGCGCGCGGGCTCGCCCGTGCAGGCGCGGGTGCGCGCGATCGCGCCGGGCAGCCGTCAGCGCACGGAGCTGGGCGGCGGGGTGTTTGTGAGCGAGGAGTGCTATGCGTCGAAGGCGCGGGCGGACGGATTTTTCGAGTCGCACCGGAAGTACATCGACGTGCAGATCGTGTTCGAGGGCGAGGAGCTGATGGAGGTGGCGGACATTGGCACGATGAAGGTGCGCGCGGCCTACGACGAGACGCGCGACCTGATCACGTACGAGGACAACCCGGACGCGTCGGCGCTGCGGGTGTTTCCGGGACAGGCGGCGGTGTTCTTCCCGGCGGATGTCCACATGCCGACGCTGCGCGTGCGCGAGCCGGGCGGGATCGTGCGGAAGTGCGTGATCAAGATTCCGGTGGCGTGAGGGCCCAAATGATCGTTCTTCATTCCTCGTTCTCTTTCTCGTTCGTCAGGGGTTGGAGAACGAAGAACGAGAACGAGGAACGAGAACGATTTCCAAACCGATCCCGACGAGTCGGGAGAGGTCGCCGTCCACCAAAATGAACTACCGCCACCATTTTCACGCGGGGAACTTTGCGGACGTGATGAAGCACGCGCTGCTCACGCGACTCGTGCGCGGCCTGCAGAAGAAGGAGAAGGGGTTTCTCTACCTCGACACCCATGCGGGGCGCGGGGCCTACGACCTCGAGGCCGCGGCGACGGGCGACACGCTCGCGCGGCAGCCGGAGTGGCCGGAGGGCGTGGGGCGGCTGGCGGCGCGCGGC
>JAPLTR010000136.1 GCA_026398065.1 Verrucomicrobiota bacterium
AGCCGCCCCCGCCGCTGGTCTTTGCAAAGGCCGACGAGCCGCCCGTGATTTTCGCCCAGCCGGCGGCACCGCAGCCGCCGCCGCTCTGGAAAGCGGCCGAGGCTCCTTCCCGTCCGTTGTACGTGCCGCAGCCGTCGCTGCTCGAGCAGGCGCGCCCGTGGCTGGAGCGTTTGCAACTGTGGCCGCCGAGCGGCGGCGGCAGCACGGAGGTGCAGCTCGGCGCCTGGTGGGCGACCCGGCTCGGCATCCTCTTCGCCGTGATCGGGGCGGTGTTTTTCGGCGTCTATATTTCCCTCAACACGCCGCCGTGGCTCAAACTCGTCGAGCTCGCGGCGGTGGCCGTGGGCGTCACGGGCCTCGGGCGGTGGCTGGAGCGCAAGACCCCGCGGTTCGGCCAGGTGATGTTCGCCGGCGGACTGGCGCTGATGTTCTTCACCGCCATGGCGGCCTACACGGTGCCGGGCGTGAAGGTGCTCGACAACCGGCAGGTGGCGGCGGTCTGGCAGCTCGCCGTGACGGCGGGCATCGGCGTCGTGGCGTGGCGGCGGAAGTCGCCGGCCATCGCGACGATGGCGGTGATTCTGGGCTATGTGGCCGTGTGGTTTTCCTTCAGCGGCGGACTGCAGTTGTTCGCGCTCGCCTCGGCGCTCGTGCTCGCGGCGACGGCGGTGGGTTGGAAGCGCTGGCTCGCGTGGGAGGCCCCGTCGATCGCGGCGCTGGCGGGCTACTGGGCGGTCTACGGCACGCTGCTCGTGGGTTTCGGAAGCACGGGGCAGATGCCGCTGCCGACGTGGGTGTGGGGTTTTGTCGCCGCGGGCTTCGCGGTGTTTTTCTGGCGCGACGATCGCGGTGGCCGCAGCGGCGGCGATGTGACCGGGCAGGAGGCGTGGATGCAGAACGCCAACAGCACCGCGGCCCTCGTGCTCGGCTGGCTGACGGCGTGGTTCGTGTTTCCGGAGAGCCTGGGGACTTTTTATGCGGTGGCGGCGGTCGTGCTGGGCGCGGCCTCGTGGCGCCGGACGGCGACCGCGCCCGGTGACGTCGCGGCGGCGGTGCTACTCGCGAAGTCCCTCGGCGCGCTGACGCTCGCGGTGATCAAGTGGACGGACCCGGACCTGACCGGCCTCGCGCTGATGGTGCAGGCGGGCGTGATGCTCGCGACGAACCGCCGGCTGCGCTCTGCGGTGATCGCAGCGGGCGCGGGCATCGTGGCGACGGTGGCGGTCTGTTATTGGCTGCAGGACACGCTGGGCCATCCGGCGGCGGTGCTCAGCCTGAAGGCGCTCGGCCGCGCGCTCACGTTTGCCGGGTTTGTGGCGTGGGGGCTGGAGATGGCGCGGGACTGCGGCGTGGAGGTGGCGGAGGATTCGCGGCGCACGCTGGTGCGCGCGGTGAGCGTCATCGGGGCGGGCCTGGCGGTGCTCACCGCCCTGTCGCTGACGCCGGCGGAATGGCTGCCGACGTGGTGCGTGGCGGGCGCGGCGGTGCTCGCGGTCGCGGGCTGGCAGTGGCGCCGCACCGAGCCGTGGGCGGCGGCGGGCGCGGTGCTGGTGGGGGCGCACGTGGCGCTGTGGTCGCGGTTGATGGGCCATGGGATTTTGATTGGACAGATCTGGTCCAACGCCGCGCTGGTGCTTGCGCCAACGCTTGCGGGCGCGTGGTGGCTGGGGCGCGCGGGGGACGACGCCGCCCGCCGCGCCGGGGCGTGGGGCGTGAGCCTGCTGGCGCTCGTGAGCCTCGGGGCCTGTGTGGGCGTCGGTCACGGGGCGACGGCGAGTTTGCTGACCGGGCTGGCGCTGGCGGTCGCGCTGACGGTGGCGGCTCCCTGGCAGCCGCAGCGCAACTGGACCTGGCTCGCACTCAGCGCGCTGGGCATCGGCGTGGTGGGCGACGTGGTCGCGACCGTGGCCCATCGGGGAACCGGCGGGGCCGAATCGGCGCGGTGGATAGCGGCCCTCTTCGGCCTGATAGGGCCGGCGCTGCTGGCG
>JAPLTR010000368.1 GCA_026398065.1 Verrucomicrobiota bacterium
GTCCACCTGCTCGGCGCACTCTCCGAACTCTTCACCTTCACCGCCCTCCGCTTCAACACCGCGCACAGCACGTTCAAGATCGACGGGACCAAACTCACCTTCCCCGACCTCGTCCTCCGCGGCGCCAACTCCGCGATCGACGCCCACGGCGACTTCCTCCTCGACCGCCGCGAACTCGACTTCAAGGCCAACATCTACCCCTTCCAGGAAAGCGGCAACCCCCTCAAGACGATCGTCGGCGCCGTGCTCACGCCGTTCTCGAATATTTTCGAAGTGAAGCTCACCGGTACCCTCGACAAACCCGCCTGGACGCTCCTCGTCAGTCCCACGAATCTCTTCCGCTCGACCCCCGCCGGCGAATCCACCCCCGGCAAACCCACGCCGGACGGTGCCACCCCACCGGTCGCCAGTCCGCCCCCTCCGGGCGCCGTCCCCCCGGCGGCCGTTCCCTCCGGTCCGCCTGATCCCGGCACCGCTGTTCCCAAGCCCGGCCCACCGCCCGAAACTCCCCCGGTGGCGCCAAAAGTCCCCTGAGCCAAACCGCCACGTTTGTCACCGCCCCTCCTCTCGCACGAGAGGTGCTCCCGCGAAACCATGAACGATCCGTCTGCACCCTCCGAAGCCGCCGCCGACCACCCGGTCATCCGGCAGCTCTTCGCTGACTATCTGCAGATGTATTCCTCCCGCGACGACCGGCTCACCACCTTTTTCAGCGAAGACTTTTCCGGCTTCACCGGCGGCGGAGATTTTCTGGTCAAGGACCGCGCGGCCTGGGTCGCGATCACCCGGCAGGACTTCGCCCAGATCAAGGATCCCATCCGGATCGAGCTCAAGGATCTGGCCGTCCAATCGCTGGCCGACACGGTCGCCGTCGCGACCGGCTTCTTCACCATTCACCTGCCGATCGAGGACCACATCCTCTCGCGGGAGACCGCCCGCCTCGTGCTGATTTTCCGCCAGGAATCCGCCGGCTGGAAAATCTGCCACAGCAGTATTTCCATTCCCTACTATCTGGTGGGCAAAGGGGAGGTCTATCCGCTGGAGCAGCTGACAGACCGCAACGCGTCACTGGAGCGCATGGTCGACGAACGGACGCTCCAGCTCTCCGCCGCCAACGAAAATCTGCAGCGGGCCAACGCCGAGCTGGCACGGACGATGGCGGAGCACCGGCAGGCCGAGGAGGCCCTCCAGCGGAGCGAGGAGCGGTATCGCTCCATCCTCAGTGCTTCGCCCGACGACATCACCATCACGGATGCGGAGGGGCGCATCCGCATGGTTTCGCCCGCGGCCGCGACCATGTTTCGCAGCGCCACGGTCGATAAATTCATCGGCACGTCGGTCACCGATTTCATCGTCCCCGCGGATCGCCGGCGCGCGCTGGCCCAGGTGGCCCTGCGACGTCAGGGGATCGTCACCGGCCCGAGCGAATACCTCGGGCTGCGCCCCGATGGCAGCACCTTCCCCATCGAGGTGAACAGCGAGTTCATCCGGGACGCCACGGGCACCCCCACCGGCATGGTCGTCATCGTCCGCGACATCACCGAGCGGCGGCACGCGGCGGCCGAGAAGGAAAAACTGGAGGCCCAGAACCGGCAGCTCCAGAAGGCCGAGAGCCTGGGACGCATGGCCGCCGCCATCGCCCATACCTTCAACAACCAGTTTCAGTCCCTCATGCTGAGCCTTGAGCTGGCGATGAAGGATGTCGCCCAGATGGGCGGGCCCGTCGACTACCTCGACATCACGATGCAGTCCGCCCGGAAGGCCGCGGAGGTGGGCCGCCTGATGCTGGTCTACCTCGGCCAGACCGAGACCAAACGCGAGCGCCTGGATCTCTCGCAGGTCTGCGAGCAAAGCCTCCCGCTGGTGCGGGCCGTCATGCCCCCTGCCATGGTCCTCGCCCCCGACCTTCCCTCGCTGGGTCCGGCCATCCACGGTGACGCAAACCAGCTCCAGCATGTGCTGACAAATCTCGTCACGAACGCCTGGGAGGCCAGCACGCCCTCCAGCGGCGCCATCCGACTCACCGTCACGACCGTCTCCGCCGCGGACATTCCCACGCTCAACCGGTTCCCCGTCAACCGCCGGCTGCCGGCCGACACCTACGCCTGTCTGGAAGTGGCCGACACCGGCTGTGGGATTTCCGACCAGGATATCGAAAAGATCTTCGACCCGTTCTTCTCCAGCAAATTTCCCGGCCGGGGCATGGGCCTCGCCGTGGTACTCGGCATCGTCCGGGCCCACGACGGAGCCATCGTGGTGGAAACCCAGCCCGGCCAGGGCAGCGCCTTCCGCGTCTACCTGCCGGTGGCGACGGACGCCGCTCCGTAGAGCCCGACGCAGTCGTCCGGCCTCGTCGCCCGCGACTCCAGCTCGGCGACCGACGCTCACAGCGACTGGTCTTCGACCGCCGCAAACTCGACTTCAGGGACAACGTCCCACCCATCCATCGCAACTCCGTTGGATAGCCCGGTTCCGCCTCCCAACGTTCCCCAGGACCGTGCACGCCCGGCCACGACGCTATCAGCGAATAGGGCGACCCGAACATGCCACGTGGCACCGGATTGAATCGCTGTCGCGGCCTACGCTGGTCGGGTGGTGGCGATGAATTCACCCAGCTTCGCCAGATCGTGGGCCCAGAAAATTGTCAGCCCCGCGTCCTGCGCCTGGAGCAGGTTCCTCGGATTGAAGCATCCCCCGATCACCGCGGCCGGGACCACCTGGCGCAAGCCGTATTCGAGATTCCATGACGTAGCCTTGGCCGCGGCATCGTTGACAACGCGCTTCACGGAGTTGGTCTCGCTGTTCGATACTTTGCATTCGCACGGCATGAGGCGGGTGTCGTGGAGCCGCACGATCACATCGCCCTTCCGCGAGCCCAGTTTGCATTCGCCGCAAAATTGCCCCGCCTGCGGACCGCTGACGAGCGTGGCGATGGCGGCAGGCTTCACTTCTGCAAATCCGAGATTTTTCAGGAAATCCTTCACCCGCTGCTCCTGCGTCGTCTTGCCCCGGTTGCGCCTGTCCGTCTGCACCCTTTGCGACGCGAGCAGGACAGCCGAGGCCAGGAGCGCGGCGGACCGCTCCTGGTCAGTGGGCTTTCTCCCGTCGGCCACCCAGGGGAACCGATAAGGATCGATCACCGCCTTGAGCACGTCATGCACCTTCGCCAACTCGTCGGGATCGGCCGTAATCACACTGGCCGCCAGCGACGGAACATCCGCGATCGTCTGCAGATCGTCCTCTGACACCGGCGGAGCCGCGAGATACCTGAGCGCCTCCAGGAGCCTTTCGGTAAAAGCCAGTGCGACGGTGGCTTTCGTGAAACCGCCCGGCCCCAGATCGCCGATCAGATTGAACAACGTCTCGAATTTGACGCGCGCGGCTTCCACCTGGGTTTTCCATTCTGCCGTCGTCCCAAGGCGCCCGGCGCGAAACAACGCGGCGGATTTTTCGCAGTCTGCCGTGAGCTGCTCGAACGTCCAACGCGGCGGACTGGCTATTCCTCCAGCACCGCCTGGGGCGGAAGCGGAATCCGCATCGCTTCCCTTGGCTCGAATTTTACGAGCCCCCCGCCGTAGGTCCGCCCTGCCGCCACTGAGACGTTTTGATTTAGCCATGCAACGAGTCGATTTTGAGACGAGACAGAGATAGGGGCGGTGGGAACGAGTCCGTGAGCGATGTTTAGGATTGGAACGCCGGCCGCATTCCGGGCGAAGACCGGGGGGCGGCGTCCCATATAGCTCATGATGATCGCAGGCGGAGATTTCAAGCCCACGCGCCACCACGGTGTTCGGTGCTGTGAAATATAGCTGTCCCTCGCACCGAACGCCTCGGCGGTCGCGAGAAACTCGTCGACCCGGACCCGCTCTCCGCGGGTGAGTTCGCCGAGGTCGGCCGGCAGGTCGATGACCCTTTTGAGCTGATCGCTCCGGCGCAAGACGCCGTTGGCCTCGATGATGTCCTGCGCATCGCAAACGCAGGGGACCAAATATCGCTCGGGAATCAATTTCGCGCTGTCCGCATTCGCCACCCAGACCGGATTGCACCCGGTGACCTGCCCGCGGCTGACGCGAAAATAATCGCCAAGCTTGGGTCCTGCCGGCGCGACCGGCGGGAGCGGGTTTCCATAAGCCGGCCATTTTGGCAAAGCCAGTAACTGCTCATGCGTGGCCGCAAACCCCGGATGGGTGACTCCTAGCTGAAAATCGCCAATGCGGACCGGGCCATTTGAACCAGTCGTCCAGCCGGTAACCACGGAGGTCGTCAGCGCATCGTCAAAAATCGGTTGCTCGGGATCCGCCCGCAGCAGCGAATCGCCGCCCATCCGGCAAAACAAGCTGCGCATGCTCTCCCCGTAGTTGGTCTCAAGCCATTCAGCCGCAGTCACAAAGCAGCCGACATCGCCCGGACGTGACAGTAAAAACGACTGGAGAAAGAAGTAGACGTGAAGTCCGGCTAGCAACGAACTCGGGAGCCCTAGCCGAGCCATCCGATCACCGTACCAACGTTTCGCCCCTTCACTGATGTCATGATGGCGGACGTAAGGCGGATTGCCGACAAATGCCGTGACCCCGGGAATTCGAGGAAGCTGGACATCCAAATAGTCGGAGCAAATGACGCGGACCTTCACGTTCGCAACCGAAGCGTGAATCCGAGCCGCCGCGGCGAGCACGGGATCCTTTTCAATCGCGATCACCTCCGCGTCTGGCCAGCGCCTCGCAGCCGCGACCGCATACCGCCCGGTTCCCGCCCCCGCATCGATCACGCGCGCTGGGACGCAGCGTTCAGCCACTTGGTCCAACATCAACGCCACGAGCCAAGCCGGCGTGAATGTGGCGCCTTGGCTACGGCGGTCTTCCGGGGAGACCGATTCGACAAAATGTTGCCCCAGCGGGTCCATCCCCCTGCGAATCAATGGCGCAATCGCTTGAGCATCAGTGTGCTCTATTCCCCGGCCCAGCAGGCGCAAACTGCGTGAAATACGATGTGTCATCCCCGTTGACGGTGCGTTTTGTGCCCGGTCGAAAGCGAGCGCGAGCTGAATTTCAGATTTCATCTGATGTAAGTAAGGCTCTTCCGAGAGATAGTGTTCAATTGAACACAAAATCAAGAACTATCGCTCAGGCTGCGACGAAAGCCACGCGGCGCCGTTCCAACGTCGAGCGCTCGTCCGGTCCGCCTGACCCGGCGCGACCGTGTCCAAGCCCGCTGCCACTCCACCCTCCCGACGTTCCGCCGGTTACGCCCAAATTCCCAGAGACAAACCGTCGCATCCGTCACCGCAGCAACCTGACGGATGAGTGCTCCGAACTGGGCCTCGCCTCCCCGTCATCGCTTGATCGCCGCCCCGGGCACTCACGACTCGTCAGCCTTTCTTCGAGTGGCTCACCCAGTCCGGCCAGTCGGGAGCAAAGGGAATCGTCCCCTCGGACGCCCAAAAATAGAGGTTACGTCGCGCGGGGTGGGCGGTCTCAAACACGGTGACGTTCGAAAAATGCGGGGTGAGAAAGCCCAGCAGATCCTCCTTGCTCTTAAATTCGTATTCGTGGTGCGTCAGCATCTTCGAGCCGCCTTCCTGCGCCACGATGGTATAGCCGCTGAGGATCCCGCCCGGCGTCAGCCGCTCCTTGATCGCGGCGAGGATCCGGGTGACTTCCTCCGGGGTGAAATGCTCGATCGCCGCATCCCACACCACATTGTCGTACTGGCCCGTGGGCATCGCATCGCGGATGTCCGCCAGTTCGAAGCGGAGGTTGGGCGCCGCGTTCTTCCGCCGCGCGGTGCGGATGGCCGCGGGGTCGAAATCGCAGGCCACGACCGACCGCGATTGCAATGAGTAGAAATTCCGGGCGTTGAAGCCGTCGCCGCAGGCCAGCTCCAGGACGTCGCCACCCTTGAGCGCCAGCGAGCCAAACACCCCGCGCTCGACCCAGAACGAACTGCGCGTGGCCAGCCACTGGTGAAACAGGTCGATGTGGTGGTCGAAGTGCTCCGGCTGCGGCGGGAGACTCCATTGCACCAGCATGAGCCGGCGGTGCGCGGAAGCGACCCACCGCCGCGCCACGGCGGTTTCCAGCCGGGCGATGCTTTCGAGGAGGGGTTTGAAGAAGCCGAAAAACGTGCGCATGAGGTTTCCCGGAAACCCTACGGTTCCACCCGGCCAGAGCGCCACCCTGATCGGTCACTCGTGACGGGCGCTGCTTTTGCCGGGCGCTCGGGGCCCACCAAATCCACGCGAGACCGCGGTCTCCGATGGCTGCGGGGCTTTCGTTTCCGCGCGTCCACTCACCGGATCAGCGCCGAATAGTAGTGCCAGACATTGTGCTCGGCCCCCTCAACCAGCCGGCTCCGCGCGCGCCCCCACGGCCAAAACACCTTGTCGCCGGTGGTCGCTTTGAGTCCCGCCACCCGCTCGCCATTCATCTCCGCCACGCCCCACGCCGCCCCATGATTCTTGCGAAAAACTTCCCCGAGATAGCTGCCGAACATCTTCGCGAACCCCATGATTTGCTCCTCCGAAGGCTTCGCCGTCGCGATTTCACGCTGGAAGGCATCCATCACGCGTTCGATGTGCTGGATGCTCGCATCGCTCCCATCCAGGGTGATGTGAAACTGGGTGCGTACAAAATCGCGCGCGTCGAGCGCGTACGCTTCCGCGATCATTCGCACACCGTCGTCAGGGGTAAATTTCATGGCGCAAACGCTGCTGCCGGACGGACGGCCGGGGCAATCAGGGCGATGACCAGATGGAGGGACATGCTTGTGCCCACCATGCGATCCGCGCCGATTTGAGCCAAGCGAAAGCGATCGGTATGTCAGACTTGGACCGCCCGAGGCCACCGACGCCGGCCACCCATTCCCTCGGCCCGTTTCCACCGGTCAGCCCTTCGGGTCACGATACCCCAACAACCGCGCCGGCAAAAACAGCAACGCCCGCACCAGCGCCAGCAGCGCCTCCATCACGGTCGCCACGATCCGGAACGGAATCGAGAGGAGCCACAAAAACGGCCAGACGACCAGCGCCAGCAGGGCCAGCGGCCAGCAGAGCACGAGCAGCAGCGCCCACAGCAACAACGTAAGAAGAGTTTTCATGGTCGTTCCTTTTTTTGACGGGATCCTACCCTTAGAACCCGCCACCCCGCGCAAAGTTGCGGCTTTTGCGCCCCTCGCCCGCCCTCGCCCGCCCTCGCCCGCTGATGACCCGGGCACCTGCCTAGATTCATAAAATCAACATATAATTCTTTTAATTGTTCAAAAAAGGGCTACACTCCGTCCATGCACCTTCCTCCACCTCCCATGTCTGCCCCCACCCGCCTCGCCCGGGAACGCCGCGAACGCGCCCCGCCCGCCGCCGTCTCACCCATCCCATCTCCCTCCCGCCTGTCCCGCCGACACCCTCCATCCGCGGCCCTCCCGCGCCCGCCGCGGACCGGCTCGTTCCCGTTCGTTTCCTCACGCCCCGGACCACGGTGGAGCCCGGTCCCGCCACCTTGCGGCCTTTCCCCGGCCCTTCCCCCTCCCCATCGTTCGATCCTCCTGCTCCACTCCCTCCTGCCTGCTCCGGCCAAATCCGACCAAATCCAAGTAAATCCAACCAGATCCAACCTCCCGCCGATTCATTCGACTCCCACCGGTCCGCCTCCGCGGCCTCCGCGATCTCCGCGTTTCCGCCCTCTGCTCGCCTTCGACCGAATCCCCTCCCCCCGCGC